>JAFATP010000293.1 GCA_019243895.1 Alphaproteobacteria bacterium | reverse complement strand
GCTCAGGCGCGCGCCGCCATCCGCGATTGCCTGCCGCTTTCCGCCAACCGCTTCGCGCGGTGGAAATGGATTCTTCCCATCATCGCCACGTTACAGTTTTTCTATTTCGTGTTGCAACTGTGGCGGCGGCAGAGGGGATTTTAAAATCCCCGTGCGGCAGGTTTTTGAGACGGCGGCGCGGTGGCGTGGGCGGGGGGGGGGAATTGCGGGCGTTTCTGAAGGAGTCTTACCTGCAGCATGGCGTTTTTGCCATTCCTTTTCCCATGCCTCAATCGCTCTTTTCTTATTAGGGTCTGTATCAGAATGAATTTTGTTAGCGTTTGAACCAACCCTTACCGCGGTCGATAACGCCACCAGCCCTGTTCGTTGATGCCGTAAATGGGGCGGTAATGGTAAATGCTCTTGGCGGCGATCACCTGCTTGATCTGGTTATCAAGGATAATGAATTGATTGTCGTCATACACGCCGAGCACGGCATGGATCACGCCGCCCAGGTTAAGATCCTGCAAAACGATGATGCGCAGGCGGCTGGCGGGCACGCCGATGGCGCGCAGCGAATAATATTTAGCGATGGCGTAATCCTTGCAGTTGCCGCTGACGGCCAGGAACTCATACGGCGTTTCCCAGTAATCCTCCACGCCCCAATTCACCCAGTCGGTGATGTAGGGAAAGGAGTTGGCGTAATTATTGATGGCGTTCAGCTGATCATGCTCCGGCTTGCCCTGCTGCTGTTGCAGGAAATGGTGCCAGTCTTTCAGCTTGCAGGGATAAAAGGGCACGTGGTCGCACTGGTCTTCGGGAGTTTTCTGCTGCTTGACGAAGCGCGCCACCATGCCGGTCCATTTGGTGAAGGCGCTGTTATCGGAGGAAAACGCCTCCGTCATGTCGAAATAAGAGTGTGTCTGTGCGGCGGCGGGAAACGGGGCGACGCTCAGCATCACGCCGGAAAACGCCAAAAACGAGAGGAATCGGGCGGCGCGGCTCATGCAACACACGCGGCTATTCTTACAGGATAATCGTTACCAATGGGTGAAGGAGAAAAGGGTAAAATCGAACCCCTTAGTGAATCAGCACCGGCTCCAGGTCATGCTGTTTGGCGGAGTAATAGGCCGCATCGCGGGAGCTGAAAAGCGCCAGCTGCATGCCATCCGCGGAGAAAACGCCATATACCAGGCCCTTATCCGTACGTACGGGACGCACATATGCCAGGGGGAATCCTTCCGCTAAATACCTTTCGTAGCCCGCGGCGCCGCCGCTGCCGTCATCGAAAGCATCGCCGCCGTTGGAAGAATCCATAACCTATTGACCTTATTGGGTTTATAAAAAAGAAAAATCGTTCTTCTATTCTTTATTTATATCACACTATATGGGGCGCGTGTGTGACATTTCAATGACAGCCGGGCCTTGCATGGGTGCATAGGCGGGTATGCGCTAGCGGCCATAAATCTTATCGAACGTTCCGCCGTCGGCGAAGTGCTTGGCCTGCGCTTCCTGCCAGCCGCCGAAATCCATGATAGTCATCAGTGACAGCTTGGGGAAACGATCCTGATATTGCGCCGCCACATGCTCATCGGTGGGCCGGTAATAATGCTTGGCGGCGAGCGCCTGCGCCTCCGGCGAATAGAGATAATCCAGATAAGCATTGGCCATGGCCAGCGAGCCGTCCTTGCTGGCATTGCCCACCACGACCGCCACCGGCGGCTCCGCCAGGATGCTCACGGAAGGAATCACGATTTCCAGCTTGTCCTTGCCCATTTCGTTGACGGCGAGATAGGCTTCGTTCTCCCAGGTGAGCAGCACGTCGCCGATATTGCGCTGAACGAAAGTGATGGCGGCCCCGCGCGCGCCCGTGTCCAGCACCGGCACGTGCTGGAACAGGGTTTTCATGAAATCCTGCGCGGCGGCGTCATTGCCGTGGCTGATCTTCTGCGCGTATCCCAGCGCCGCGAGATAATTCCAGCGCGCGCCGCCGGAGGTTTTGGGGTTGGGAGTGATCACCTGCACGCCCGGCTTGATCAGATCTCCCCAATCCTTGATGCCCTTCGGATTGCCCTTGCGCACCACGAACACGATGGTGGAGGTGTAGGGCGTGCTGCCATGCGGCAGTTTCTTCTGCCAGTCATTGGGAATTTTTCCGGTTTCCCTGGCGATGACGTCGATATCGTAAGCGAGCGCCAGCGTCACCACGTCGGCGTTCAGCCCGTCGATGACGGCGCGGGCCTGCTTGCCGGAGCCGCCATGCGATTGGCGAATGCTTACGTCCAGCCCGGTTTTTTCCTTCCAGAACTGCATGAACATGGCATTATATTCCTGATAGAACTCGCGTGTCGGGTCATAAGATACGTTCAGCAGCGTGGCGCTGTCCGCCCACGCAGCGGTGCCGAGCAGGGCGAATGCCAGTGCGGTGAAGAATGTGAGGAAGCGGCGCATAGTTTTCCTTTTCTGTTAGCAGGCGGGCGCGTATTGTGACCAGGCGTCCGCAATTGTCAAACGGCCTTTGATCTCCCGATGAAAGAACATAGAGAAAGCCATCAATCGTCGCTGCCGGCGCTGCGGGATTTCGTGCTCGGCATGTCCGACGGGCTCACCGTGCCGTTCGCGCTGGCGGCGGGGCTGGCGGGAGCGGTGGATTCCACCAGCCTGATCGTGACGGCGGGGCTGGCGGAGATCGCCGCCGGCACCATCAGCATGGGCGTGGGCGGATATCTGGCGGCGAAGACCGAATCCGATCATTACACTTCCGAATACGAGCGCGAGATGCATGAGATCAAGCATGTGCCGCATGTGGAAGCGGGCGAGGTGGCGGATATCCTGCTTGAATTCGGGGTGCCGGAGAAAGAGGTGCCGATCGTGGCGCAAGGCATCATGGCGCATCCGGAGCGCTGGGCGGATTTCATGATGCGCTTCGAGCTGGGTCTGGACAAGCCCGACCCCCACCGCCAACTGTTGAGCCCGCTGGTGATCGGCGGGGCTTATGCGCTTGGCGGCATCATTCCGCTGGTGCCGTACATGCTGTGCAAGACCATACTGGCGGCGCTTGGCGCTTCGATTGTCGTCACCGGCGCGGCGCTGCTGGTTTTCGGGGCGTTTCGCGGCTACGTCACCGGCACCGGGAAGCTGAAGTCGGCGCTGCAAACCACCGCCACCGTCGCCATCGCCGCGCTCAGCGCCTATATGATTGCAAAGCTGTGGGGTTGAGGAGGCTACGCCTGTTTTTGCAGCCGCGCCGTGATCTGCGCCACCCGCGCGCCGAATAGCTTAGCGGTGGCTAAATCGCCCGCCGGGGGCGTCACATCCGGCGTTTCATTATCCGATTGGGTGAGCAGGCCGGTGAAGCCGCCGAGGCGATTGACGTGATGATCGTCGAATTGATGCGGCATGATGCCCGCGCCGACCCAGATCATGCTGTGCTGCATGGCGCAGATGAGGAGCTGGTTCAGCGCATGCACGTTATCGCCGGAAAGGCTGCCGGCGTTGATGAACCCGGCGGCGATCTTGTCTTTCCACCGCTGCGCGATCCAGCGCTTGGAGGTGGAATCGATGAAGCCTTTGAAGGTGGCCGTCACACCGCCCATATAAGTGGGGCTGCCGAAGATGATGGCGCTCGCCGCGTCCAGCGCCCCCCAGGCCGCTTCATCCACTTCGTCGGCGCGAATCAGCATTATCTCCGCGCCCGATTTGCCTGCGCCTTCGGCCACGGCCTGCGCCACCCTGGCGGTGTGCCCATAGACGCTGTGGTAAAGAATAACGAGGGGCATAAAGGCGGCGATTGATAATGGAGTGATTGGTGACAGGAAACTGGTAATTGGAAAAGGAGATGATAGGATGAGAGGAAAGCGCTGGGAAGCATTCTTTCCAGCCGCCCTTCACTCATTACCGATCGCCGAATGCGCCTGCTCTATCACACCCCGCTTTCGCCCTTCTGCCGCAAGGTGAGGATCGCCCTGCGCGAGAAAGGCATCGACTTTGAGCTGATGGAGGAAAATCCCTGGCAGAAGAACCTGGAGTTTTTCGCCCTCAACCCGGCGGGGGAGGTGCCGGTGTTGGTGGAGGAGGACGGCACGGTGGTTTCCGGCAGCTATGCCATTGGCGAATATCTGGAAGACACCTATCCCGAACCGCCGCTGCTGGGCGGCACGGCGGCGGAGCGCGCCGAGGTCCGCCGGCTGATCGACTGGTTCGACCATAAATTCGATTTCGAGGTGACGCAGAATATTCTCTTCGAGAAGCTGTTCAAGCGCCTGATGCGCATCGGCCCGCCCAACTCCGCCGCCATCCGCACCGGCAAGGACAATATCTTCTATCACCTGGACTACATCGGCTATTTAAGCAACGAGCGTCATTTCCTGGCCGGCGACCAGCTGACGATGGCCGATCTTTCGGCGGCGGCGCATTTGTCGGCGCTGGATTATCTGGGCGATGTGCCGTGGGAATATAATCTCGCGGCGGCGCAATGGTATGCGCTGATTAAATCGCGGTCGGGAATGCGCGCCGTGCTTTCCGACCGCATGCACGGCGTACGCCCGCCGGAATATTACGAGAACCCGGATTTTTAGACTTAGACTCCATGCTTCCGCGCCTTACCAACCGTCGTGCCGGGCTGCGGGGGCCGCACGCCGAATTCATCCAGATGCCGGATGATTTCCTCCAGATCGTAGGGGATGCCGATGGTCTTCGGAACCAGGTGCACCTTCAGCCTGTTGCCAATGCCCTCGAACCGGTTGCGCGTCAGGTGGATCGGGCCAATGCCTTCCAGCACCGCTGCTGCCGTGGCGGCTTGCGGCGGCGTATCTGTGTATTCATCGCGCGTGATGCCCAGCAACGGCTCCAGGGCTGCCATCGCATTGCCGGGCTCGGCGGTGTAAAGCACGGTGGGCGGCAGCGCCCCCCTTTGGTGCAGATCGCGTATCAGGCGGTCGCCGTTTAACTCTGGCCCGCCCATACTGAAATCGGTGATCAGCGCATCGAAAGGGAAACCGCCGGCGGATGCCTCCATGGCTTTCCGCAACCCCTCTTGTGAATTCTCCGCCGTGGTGACGCGGAAGCCCCGCGCGGACAGGCCGGATTCCAACCAATGGCGGAACTGAAAGCTATCTTCCACTATCAGGATACGCGGCACGCCGGGTTGTTGGGCTTGGTCTTCCCCTGTTTTCAGCCGTTCCGCCGCCGGGTCACTCCTGGTCTTTAGTTTTTCGGATTCTTCTGCCATACTCGCATAATAAGCCTGCTGAAAAACAGTTAAATAACTTTAAACAAATATGCACAAAGAGGCAATCCGAAAAAAAGCTTTCGAACTCGGCTTTTCCGCTTTCGGCGTCACCGCGCCGGAAGTGCCGGCAGGCGCGCGTGCCGCCTTGCAGGAATACCTGCAGGAAGGCCGCCACGGCGACATGCAGTGGATGGAAGAGAAAGCGGCGCTGCGCGGCGATCCCAAAGCCATCTGGCCGGAGGTGAAATCCATTCTCATGCTTGGCCATAATTACGGGCCGGAGCATGATCCGATGGAGAATCTCGCGCGCAGGGACCGCGGCGTTATTTCGGTGTATGCGCAGCACCGCGATTATCACGACGTGATGAAGAAACGCATGCGGGAACTGGCCGCATGGATTGCGCGGGAGTTTAATTGCGGCGCCAAAATTTTCGTGGATACCGCGCCGGTGATGGAAAAGCCGCTGGCCGCCGCGGCGGGGCTCGGCTGGACGGGCAAGCACACCTGCGTGGTCAGCCGGGAGTTCGGCAGCTGGCTGTTCCTGGGCGAAATCTTCATCACGCTGGAGCTGGAGCCGGACGCGCCGGAGCCCAACCGCTGCGGCAGCTGCACGCGCTGCCTGGACGTGTGCCCGACGCAGGCATTCACCTCCTGCGGCAAGCTGGATGCGCGCAAATGCATCGCCTATCTTACCATCGAGCATAAGGGGCAGATTCCGGCGGAATACCGCAAGGCCATCGGCAACCGTGTTTACGGCTGTGATGATTGCCTGGCGGTGTGTCCATGGAACAAATTCGCAGTCGCCTCGAAAGAGGCGCAATATCACGCGCGCGAGGAGCTCAAAAGCCCGAAGCTGCGCGAGCTGGCTCAGCTCTCAGACGCGCAGTTCCGCGCGTTTTTCAGCGGCTCGCCGGTCAAGCGAACCGGCCGCGACCGCTTCGTGCGCAACGTGCTGGTCGCCATCGGCAATAGCGGCGATGCGACATTATTGGACGCGGTGGAGCCTTTGCTGCGGGATGCCTCGCCGCTGGTGGCGGAGATGGCGGCATGGGCGCGGGAGGAGCTGCGTAATCTTACTCACCCTGGCCCAGGCTGAAGCCGATCTTCCCGTCGAAGGCGTAAAGATTGGCCATCTGCGCGCATTCAAGCCCGGAATCCGCAATGCGGGAGAGCAAGGCCGCCACTTCGCCGGTGGTGATGACGCTGCCTTCCGGCGCGCGGTAGCGGCAGCAGAACACATCCGTCAGATGCATGTTTTCCGCGCCCGCTTTCGGCCACACGGTGAGGCCTTTGCTGGAAATCATGGTCAGCGGCAGGGTCTTAAGCCCCAGGGCGGTAAGTTTGTCGCCCAACTCGGCCACGTTGCCGCGCCAGCGGATGAAGGTGTCCACTCCCACTAATTCCGTTTTTTGAGACGGGGCCAGGTTGACGGCTTTCGCCGCCGCGCCTTTTTCGGCGTTGCGGTATTCGATGGGGAGAAAGGTGGAAGGTTTTTTACCCAGCCGTTCCACCACGGCGGCGGCGAATTCCTTGGTGCCGACTTTCTCCCTGCTTTCCTCTCCGTAAATATCGACAGTGTGGATGCCATCTTCGATGGTGGCGAGCCAGGCGTTATGTACCACGGTGGCGATCTCCGCCTGCCCGATATGCACCAGCAGCATCACTGCCGATTGCAGAATGCCGGATGGATTGGCGATGTTTTTTCCCGCAATGTCCGGCGCCGAGCCATGGATGGCCTCAAACATGGCGAAATCCTCGCCGATATTGGAACTGCCGGCCAGGCCCACGCTGCCGGAGACCTCGGCGGCGATGTCGGAAATGATGTCGCCGTAAAGATTCTCGGTGACGATGACGTCGAACACGTGCGGGCGGGCGGCGATGCGCGCCGCGCCGATGTCGATGATGTAATGCTCCTTCTGCAGCTGCGGATATTCCTCGCCGATGGCGTCGAACAACTTATGAAACATGCCGTCGGCCAGCTTCATGATGTTGTCCTTGCTCATGCAGGTGACTTTTTTGCGGCCGTTCTTCACCGCATATTCGAACGCGTAGCGGATGATGCGCTCCGAGCCGCTATGCGTGATCAGCTTCAGGCACTGGCACACGTCTTCGCTTAAGCGGTGCTCGATGCCGGCGTATAAATCCTCCTCGTTTTCGCGCACGATCACGAGATCCATCTTCGGGTGCACCGTTTTGACGAACGGAAAATAACTCGCCACCGGGCGGATATTGGCATAAAGCCCAAGGGTTTTGCGCATGGTGACGTTCAGCGACTTATAACCGCCGCCCTGTGGCGTGGTGATGGGCGCTTTCAACAGCACCTTGGTGCGTTTCAGCGATTCCCACGCGGCGGGAAGAATGCCGGAAGTGGCACCCATTTTATAAACGCGCTCGCCCACTTCGATGGTTTCAACGGAAAGTTTCGCGCCCGCCTCGCGCAGCACATGCAGCGTCGCTTCCATGATTTCCGGGCCAATGCCGTCTCCGTATGCGACCGTGATAGGGGTGGCCATGCAATGCTCCTTAATATTCAAGTGGAAAACCATCACCTTATCCGGCAAACCTTACTTTTGCGTTAAATGTTTTTTGGCTTGCGGACGGCGCGCGGTTGTATATTCTGCTCCCTCCCGCGAAACGAGCGCGGGCGGCTAGCTCAGTTGGTTAGAGCGCTGCCTTCACACGGCAGAGGTCACAGGTTCGAGTCCTGTGCCGCCCACCACCTAGCTTTTCTTGGCGAACGCAGTGAGCTTAGAAAAGCTGGTGTCCGCCGTAGCTTTGGCGTAGGCGGACTGGTGACTGGTTCGGAAATCTGAACCTGAAAATAGAATCATTGAATAATCAAGATAATTTCGGTTCAAATATACTATGGGTATGATTTGGAAAAACCTCGAATAAGTCACTTTAATATTTATTAATTATTCCAATGCTACTATAAACTCCTAGTCTATCAGTATTCGGCCTAAGGTAAGCTCATGCCTGAAGATAACGCATTAGTACGCACCAGTGTTCAAGAAGTCGTGGAAAGTTTGCAGAGTCCGTTTCAGCGAATGCTGGAGGCAGGTATGCTACCTCGCCAAATAGTGGCAGTGGTAGGCGTCATGTTGCAGAATGAAGCTAAAGGACTTTATAAAACGATCAGTACCGAAGAAGAATTTCGCCGTGCTGCTGGCGTTGCTTACACTCAGCGCGATAAAATGGCTCCGAACACTCTCGGCTTCCGTCCTACAGCAACAATGAATGAAGTACGCCGCACCGAACCTAGTGAAGCACAGCGACAAGTAGTTGAAGATACCCTTGCACCTATGTTTGTTGAACTAAGAAAAGGCATTGCCGGTGGCACTTATGATGTCCCTCATTTACAAGCGATTAGTATGGCTTTGTTAGGAGCTAGCAACGGCACTCATATAGGAGGCCTTGCTCCCGAAGATGGCGCACCTTATTTTGCTGCTATGGTAGAGCATAGCCTACAATATATTCTTCCCGAAGGCTCTCGGGCAAGAGAACGAATCACTTTTAGAAGGTTGCCGGGAACCGGAAATGACGCCGGTGGAGGATATGAGGGACGTTAAAGGATAGATATCCGTTACATCGTCATTTTAAACCTTCTCGTTTAATGGAACACTGGGGGTAACGCGAAAATGCAATTCACCTATAAAGAACACAGAAGTAAGCATTACGAGAACGTAACGCAAATAGGAGGTGAGTTTGTAGATAACAAAGGAAGAGTTATCACGGATGCTTCCGGAGATCCGGTCAAATACGGCGGCGTGGCAGCCGAACAGCTCGATATTGATTTAGGAGGCGGTAAAGTTATCCCGGTAGCGACGTTGTGCATACAGACCGCTACCCGAGGAATGAAGGTTGAATTCGCTGCTCCGGAAGGAAACACGCGCCCCCTGCGCGGTCTGGTCAAGCGGGCGGAGGAAATTTTGAAGCAGCGATTCGGAGACGAAAATGTGCGCCCCATGGTACAACCGGGGAGATCAAAAAGTGATCCGCATACCGATAAACGAGTGGCGTTCGAGATTTTAAATCGAAATAATTGGGAGGAAGTTGCCTCGGCATTAGCGTGCGCCGAACCGGCGTTTTTGACAGAAACATTAGGGGAAAAACTGGTGCGAGAAGCACAAGCTAGAGAAGCTGCTTATGCAGCTTGTAAACTTCAAAGCGATCCTCAAAGCAATGTGCAGGATGCAGATTACAAGCCATCAGCGCCGATAAAGAAAATAACATAATAAAGCACATTCTAAGCAATTTGAAAAATTTCCCGCGCGTGTTATAAGCGCCTAAGGGGGAGTGATGCATAAACATCGATTGATTGCGGGTTTGGCTTTTTTCTCCATCGCGGGCAGTGCGCAGGCGGCCACCATTATTCAAACGTTGCCATACCTGCAATATGCGCCGCGTGAACGCCTGGTTTCTTCCGATCCGCCCGCGCATTCCCTGCTAACCCAACCGCCCGAAGCCATCACCCTCACCTTTTCCAGCGGATTGCGGCCGGATGCCAGCCGCATTGAGCTTCTGTCTCTCTACGGCAACGAGATTCCGCTGGACGGCCTCACCGTCAACGCCGAAATCATGACGGTGAAACTGCCGCCGCTGCAGCCCGGCCAGTATATCGTGAAATGGCAGACCCGCTGCGCTTGCGAAGACAACGGCCCGGTGCGCGGCGAATATCGATTCGTTGTGCAATAAAGCATCACCGCCGGACGGCTTTATAGAATGTTTCCTTGAGCGCCTGCTTGGAGCGCCCGATCTGCATCACGTTGTCAATACGGCGGTCAAGGAAGGCCCAGGTGTCGGCGTGATCGGCGCTGCGGTCGTTCAGCCAGTACAGCACGGTGGAGGAATAAACGGCGGCCAGCAGCGCACGCTTGGTGTACCAATTGAAGTCCGTGGCGGCATCGCCTGCCGCGTGCCACATGGCGTCCACGGTGCGCGCAAGGGCGGCGACGCCGCGATGCGCGTGCCAGGGAAGGGCGCACGCGGCAAGCGCGCGCCGCACCGCTTCCTTGTGAGGCGCATATGCCTCCAGCCGCAGGCGGATCAGCGCGGCGATGCGCTCGCGGATTTTATGCGGCGGCGGCGTAAGGGCCGCATAGGCTTCTTCCATGCGCCGGTCGGCGTCGCGCAACCAGAGATCCAACGCATCCAGCGGGCCGCCGGGAAAAAGCCGCACCAATATTTCCGGGCCAAAGCCCGCCGCCCTGGCACCGTGCTCCAGCGCCGGCACGGACCATCCGTCAAAAGCCACGTGGGGAAGGGCGCCCTCCATCACCGCAAGCGCCGCGCTTCGTTTTTCCATTAGACCGCGATGGCGCGGGGAAAAGCGGTTTCCACACGCACCGCCCGCTCCGCCGGCAGGTGAACGCTGACGCGCGTGCCCTTTGCGTGTGCGCTTTCCAATGTGATGTAGCCGCCGTGAAGACGCGCAAACTCCTTGGCTAGCGCCAGGCCAAGCCCTAGCCCCTTGGCATTTTGTGCCGACCAGCCGTCATTATTTTGCAGCGCCGCCACCACCGTTTGCAGCTTGCGCGCCTGCATACCCGCCCCCGTATCCGTCACCGTAATGACAAATTCGCCTTCGGCGTTCCATTCCGTCTCAAGAGCGATGCGGCCGCCTTCGGGAGTAAAACGCAGGGCATTGGCCAGGATGTGGCCGATGCAATGCGACAGTTTCGTGCGGTCAACCCGCAGCATTGCCTGCCCCGGCACTGCGTTACAGGAGAAAGCGATGGCTGCTTTTTCCATGCGGGCGCGGTGCGCCGCCGCCGCCTGTCCCAGTATTTCATAAACATCCACCGCTTCAGCGTGCGCCTCGGATATGCCGGAGTCCACATGCGCCATGCTCATGATATCATCGATCTGCTCCAGCAGCTCGTATCCACTTTCGCGAATGTGGTGCAGATAATCGCGGTATTGAGGATTGCCGATATCGCCGTAAATGCCGCTTTCCATCATTTGCGTGAAACCGAGAATGGCGTTCAGCGGCGTACGCAGGTCATGGCTCATGGCATTCAGAAACTCTGAGCGCGCCTGGAGCGCCATTTCGGCCTGACGGCGCGCTTCGCGCAAGGTGGTTTCGGCCGTCAGGGCGGCCTGCACGTTTTTGAAGAGCGTGATAATGTGCTGCCCGCCGTCCGATGCCGTCTCCACCGCGCCGATCTGCAACATATACCAGCACCATTCGCCATTGGCGTGACGGAGCCGGAAATGCTGAGGATAAAATGCCTGCGCTGTTCCTTCGCGGGCTGCTGCCTGCAGGGCCGCGGTGAAATGCGGCGTATCATCTGCATGGAGGCAATCATAAAAGCCGCGGTTAGTAAGCATGCCGTTGCCGCGCGTCTGATTAAACCCGGAGGAAAGATAGGTGCAATGGGCATCGCCGTCGAACACCGCGAGCACCTGATCGCTCATTTCGCACATCAGGGAGAAGAGCCTGGCCTCGTTTAACCCGTGGGGCGCCGTGGAAGCAGCCGCAGGAATCAACCCCGCGGTCAGCAGCTTGTGCCACCCTTCCGCCCACTGCCGATACCATGCGTTCCACTCTTTCCAATACATGTAATGTGCCCGCCCGTGGTACTTGTATAAAATTTTAGGCATTATTTACGGAAAATTTAGAAGCGTCCAGCTACAATATATAGATGCAATGCAACAAATATGCATAAAGATGGTAGGTGTTGCATTATTGCAATACCAGATATAACGTTCTCAGTAGAATACTTCCCAGTTGCTCTATATGTAGCAGCGGCGCTAAGCGACCATGAGCGGCGGCAGTTAAGATTTTTGCAGCAGCGCGTCCAGCTTTCCGGCGTCGTTTAAAGCATAAAGATCATCGCAGCCGCCGATATGCCGGTCGCCGATGAAGATTTGCGGGACGGTGCGCCGCCCCCCTGATTTCTTAATCATCTCCTCTTGCAGCGCGATATCCTGCGTAATGTCAATCTCTTCAAATGCCGCGCCCTTGCGCGTGAGCAATGCCTTGGCGCGGGCGCAGTAGGGGCAATAGTCTTTGGTGTAGATGGTGATGGGCATAGTGAGGTTTCAGGTTTGAGGTTTCAGCTTTCAGCTTTCAGCTAAGGTTTAAGCTATATCGTAAACCTGTAAACCTATAAGCTTTCAGCTAAGGTTCAGATTATATACCTTATAGCTGAAATTTGAAACCTCAAACCTGAAACCTTATTTTCCCTGAGCCACTTCCTTCACCTTGCTGGCCAGCTGCTTCAGGGTGAAAGGTTTGGCGAGAAAGTGGAAGCTGCGCTCGGTGCCGTAGGAATTTACGAAGATGTCCTCGGCGTAGCCGGAAATGAAGATCACTTTCATTTCAGGGTAGTTCTCATAAATCTTTTCCACCATGGTCGGCCCGTTCATGCCCGGCATGATGACATCGGTGACGATCACTTCCACGCTGCCGCCCTGGCGCTCCATGATCTCAAGCGCCGTTTCGGCGCAGTCGGCCTCCAGCACCGTATAGCCCTTATTTCGCAGCGCGCGCGCGGCGAAAATGCGCACCGGGGTTTCGTCTTCCACCAGGAGAATGGTGTTACGGCCGGTAAGATCAACAGCATTGCCGCGGTCAGCGCTTTCAGCGGTTTCAACCGGCGCTTCCTCCTGCGGCTGGAAGGCCGGGAAATAAATGGAAAAGGTGGTGCCTTCATTTTCGCGGCTGGACACGAAGATATATCCCCCCGTCTGCTTGATGATGCCATACACGGTGGAAAGGCCGAGGCCGGTGCCGGAACCAACTTCCTTGGTGGAGAAGAAGGGCTCGAAGATTTTCTGAATGATGGCGCGGGGAATGCCGGTGCCGGTGTCGGAGATCTCCATCAGCACATATTCGCCGGCGGGCATGGCATAATCTTCCTCCGCCGGTGCGATGAGACCGGAAGGCAGGGGATTGTCCGGACCGAGCATGGCGGCAGCGGTGCGAATGGTGAGGATACCGCCGTTTTTCATGGCGTCGCGACCGTTCACTGCCAGATTGATGATGACCTGCTCCAGCTGCCCCTGGTCGGCTTTCACCATGCCCAGGTTGCGGCCGTGCACCATTTTAAGCTCGATGTTTTCGCCGATCAGCCGCCGCACCAGGTTGGAAAGCTCGGCCAGCACATCGGTGGCGTTCAGCAGCTTGGGCTGCAATGTCTGCCGGCGCGAAAATGCCAGGAGCTGGCGCACCAGATTGGCGGCGCGGTTGGCGTTCTGCTTGATCTGCATGATATCGGCGAAAGATTGATCGCCCGCCGGATGGCGCATCAGCAGCAGGTCGCAGAACCCGATCATGGCGGTCAACAAATTATTAAAATCATGCGCTACGCCGCCCGCCAGCTGGCCGACGGCCTGCATTTTCTGCGAATGGGCGAACTTGATTTCCAGGTTTTTCTGCTCCGTGGTGTCGATCAGTTGCAGCACCAGGGTCGGCGCGCCTTGATATTCCACGCGGCTGGCATAGAGCGATACGGTGATGGTGGCGCCGTTGGGCAGCAGGAGGTCGAGCGGGATAGGCATGGAAAGCCGCGCGCCTTCCCGCAGCCTTTTCAGTGATGCCGCCGCATCGGCCCGCCGATGTTCCACCAGCAGATCGGTGAAGTGCAGCACGCCCGCATCGCGCAGCTGATTACGTGTGAGATAGTGGAAAGCGGCGTTGGCAAAGCGGATGTGCTCCTGTTCGTCCACGCACACCATGGCTATTGGCGAAGCGGTGATGAAGGAGGCGAGCGTGATCCTGCTCAACTCGATATTCGGCGGCGGCACCGGAAGCCTAACTTTCCCCCAGCAGGCGGGCGCGCAGAAACACATAATCCTGCGGGCGGCGGATGGGATCGATTAAGAGGAGAATGGAATGCGTCATGCCGTTGCCGTCGCGCACGGTGATGGGAACTTGGGCGGACGTTGCATTATAAGCGGCATCGCAAATTTTTCCGGTTTCGTCATTCCCGATGCCCGCCACCGTCAGCACTTCTTCCAGATGATGCCGCCGGGTGCGATCGAATTGCGGATACATGGCATGGTAGCCGCGGTCCGCGAATACCACCGTGCCGTCTTTGCGAACAATCAGGCAGAATTGATTCTGGATGCTGAGCGCGGCGCCGAGCAGCGCGTTCTGGAACTCGGTGGCCAGCAATGTGTCGCGGCTGGTCTGCACGCTCCAGATAACGATGCCGTTGCTGATGCACAGTACCACGAAGGCAGTCAGGCCAAAGCCCATATCCGAGATGGTAAAGATATGCGCAAACAGCACCAGTAAGAATGTGGAGGAAACCAGCAGCGCGAACTGCACCATGGTGGGAAGGCGCCGGCGGGTGCTGAAATCATCCTTTCGTGGTTTCGGGGGCAGATCTTCATAACGCATGAGCGCCTCATTGGAATGCTCTCTATCTATACCCGCCCTGCATTAAGAAGGTGTTAATGGAGCCAATGCGCCGAAGGCCGCAGGCAGCGTCGCGAGCAAATCCTCTGCCGTCATACCGAGGGTGAGGTGCTGTCCGGCCTCCCCGTGCAGCCATACAGCGGCGCAGGATGCTTCATATGCTGGCATTCCCTGGCTTAAAAGCCCGGCAATCATGCCGGCCAGCACGTCGCCGGAACCGGCGGTGGCAAGCACCGGCGGCGCATTGTAATTAATGGCGGCGGCCCCATGCGGCGCAGCAATGACGGTGTCATTGCCTTTCAGGACGATCACGGCTCCGCTCAGCGCCGCCGCGCCGCGGGCCCGCCAGCATTTATCGCCGCCGATTTCGCCGCCGAACAGGCGCTGGAACTCGCCTTCATGCGGGGTTAGCACGCAGGACGCATGCAATGAGGAGAAGAAGGTTTGCGGATAAGGGGCGAACGCGGTTAGCGCATCGGCATCCAGTACGCAGGCTTTATGCGTCTCCAGCGCCGCTAGGGTGAGCGCGCGGGTGCGGGCGTTGATGCCGTTGCCGGGACCCACCAGCACGCTTTTGATGCGCGGGTCGTTCAGCAACCGGGCAAAATCCTCCGTGCCCCGTACGCTTTTTGTCATCACCGCCAGCAGGCTTGCCGCGTAAATAGGAAGCGCGGCCGGTGGGCACGCCACGCTTACCAATCCTGCGCCGCTGCGCAGCGCGGCGAGGGCGGAAAGCCTGGCCGCGCCGGTGGAAACCGCCGCGCCGCCCGCCACCACCGCATGCCCGCGCCGGTATTTATGCGTGTCCATGGCTGGGCGCGGCAAGGAATGGTGCCATAGCGCGGGCTGATTCAGCATGATGCATTGCTCCGGCGGCGGCAGGGCGGAAGCTGGGATACCGATATCGGCCACCACCAGTTCTCCTGCGCAGGTCTTGCCCGGAAGCAGGAACAATCCCGGCTTGGCGCGGCAGAAGGTGACGGTGCAGGCGGCGCGCACCGCCACGCCCGGCAATTCCCCGCTCTCGGCCATCAGCCCGCTTGGCACATCTACCGCTATGATGGGCGCGGCGTGGGCGTTCATCGCCTCGATGGCCTCGGCGCCGATGCCTTCCGGCGCCCGATTCAGCCCGACGCCGAATACGGCATCGATAATCAGCCCTATGCCATTCAGTGAGGCGGCGGAGAAAAAGGAGGTGATTCCCTCCGCCTCCTGCCACCGCGTGTGAGCCGCCAGCGCGTCGCCGCGCAGGCGCGCCGTTTCGGTCGCCATCGCCACGGTCACCGGCCACCCGCGTTCCTTCAGCACGCGCGCGGCGACGAAGCCATCGCCTCCGTTGTTCCCCGTGCCGCAGATAACCACGGCGGGCCGCAGCGCATAACGTCGGCAAATTTCATCCGCCACGGCGCTTCCGGCGGCTTCCATCAGCCGGCCCGGGGCCATGCCGGCGGCGGCCGCATGATGCTCGGCTTCCCGCATTTGCGCGGGCGTGAGCAGTTCGCCAGGAAAACCAGCCATAACGTTACTCCGGTCGCTTTAAGCGCGCCGGGATGGCCAGCGCCGCTGGGCTGCTTATATACCGGAGATTTACGCTTGGGTATTCGATTTTGCTTCTTGCAGATCGGCGGTGCCGGGCGGAAGGAGGGTTTGGTTTTCCCGAATGTCGCGCACGACGCGCAGCGGCTCCTTGACGCCGCTTAAACGGAGCGCCTCCGCCGCCGTTTGCGCCTTCACCGCCACGTAGC
>JAFATP010000065.1 GCA_019243895.1 Alphaproteobacteria bacterium | reverse complement strand
CACCAGCCAGGAGGCCGTCGGGCGCAACATAGAGATCATGCTGCCGGAATGCGGCGGCGGAAAGGCCGCCGCCATACGCAAGGAAACGCAGGCGCGGCGCAAAGACGGGGCGCTTTTCCCTGCGGAACTGTCCATAAGCGCCTTTGAACTGGAAAACAGCCGGCACTTCTCGGTCGTGGTGCGCGACATCACCGAGAAAAAGCGCGCGGAGGAAGACCGCGATAAATTGATCGCCGAGCTGACGTCCGTGAATGCGGAGCTGGAGCAATTCACCTATGTCGCCTCGCACGATCTCCAGGAGCCGCTGCGCATGATCCGCAACTTCACCGGCCTCCTGGTGACCCGCTATGCGGATCAGCTGGATGCGAAAGGCGGCGAATATTTGAATCTCTGCAATGACGCGGCGGCGCGCATGCAGCTGCTGATCTCCGACCTTCTGGAATATGCGCGGCTGGGACGCGAAGGCAAGGAATTCGGCGAGGTGGACTGCAATGAAGAGTTGAAGGTTGCGCTGAAGAATTTAAGTGAAGTCATTGAAAAGAATGGAGCAGAGGTAACGTGCGATCCGCTGCCGGCGGTGGCGGGGAACGGCATTCGCATCATGCGGCTGTTGCAGAACCTGGTGGGCAATGCGCTCAAATACCGGGCGCGGGACCGCGTTTCCCGCGTGCATGTGGGCGTGGCGGACGATGGCGAGAACTGGCGGTTCTCGGTGAAGGACAACGGCATCGGCATCGACCCGCAATATCTGGAAAAAGTCTTTCTGCCCTTCAGCCGCCTGCACTCCGAAAGGGAATTCAAGGGCTCTGGAATCGGCCTTGCCATCTGCCGGAAGATCGTTGAGAATCACGGCGGAAGGATATGGGCGGAATCGGCGCCGGGCGAAGGCGCCGTGTTTTATTTTTTGTTGCCTAAGCGGAAGGGGGTATAACCCATGGTTCTCGCAACATTGGCGAATCAGCATCGGCCGGTGAACATCCTGCTGATCGAGGATAATTACGGCGACATCCTGCTGGCGAAAGAGGCGTTCTCCGGCGCCAGCCTGGCGCATAACATCTACGTCGCCAGCGACGGCGAGCAGGCGCTTGAGATGCTGCGCAAGGAAGGGCGCTACGCCAACCTGCCGACGCCGGATATGATCCTGCTGGATCTGAATCTGCCGAAGAAAGACGGCCACCAGGTGCTGGAGGAGATCAAGCAGGACGAGGCGCTGCGCTGCATTCCGGTAGCCATATTGAGCAGCTCGCGCGCCGAAAACGATGTTGAGAAAAGCTATCAGCTGCACGCCAACAGCTATATCGTGAAACCGCCGACGCTGGACAGCTTCACCAATGTCATCCGCGCCCTTGAGAATTTCTGGTTCACCATGGTGATCATGCCGGATCCGAAAGCCTTGGCGACCTGCCATTAGCATGGCGTCGCCGCGGGGCCTGAAAGCGATTCCGCGGGCGGTGTGGGCGCTCGGCTTCGTCAGCCTGTTCATGGATGCCTCGTCGGAGCTCATCCACAGCCTGTTGCCGGTGTTCATGGTGTCCGCGCTGGGGGCCAGCATCACCTCGGTGGGCGCGGTGGAGGGCATTGCGGAAGCAACGGCGCTGATCACGCGCATTTTTTCCGGCACGCTCAGCGATTATTTCGGCAGGCGCAAATTGCTGACGGCGCTTGGATATGCGCTGGCGGCGTGTTCCAAGCCGCTGTTTCCATTGGCCCACACGGTGGGCATGGTGCTGCTGGCCCGCTTTGCGGATCGCGTTGGCAAGGGCATACGGGGCGCCCCGCGCGACGCGCTGATCGGCGAGATCGCCCCACCCGGGATGCGCGGCGCCTGTTTCGGCCTGCGGCAGGCGATGGACACCGTCGGTGCATTCATCGGCCCGCTGCTTGCCATGCTGCTGATGGCGATGCTGGCGGAGAACATGCGGCAGGTGCTGTGGCTGGCGGTGATCCCGGCGGTGATCTCGGTCATCATTCTCGTCTTCGGCGTCCGCGAGCCGGAAAAGCCGCCCGGCGCTGCGGCGCGCTCGCCGCTGCGGCTCCGCGACATCCCCGCGGTGGGCGGCGCGTTCTGGCGGCTGGCGGCGCTGGGTGCGCTGCTGACGCTGGCCCGGTCCAGCGAGGCGTTCCTGGTGCTGAGGGGGCAATCAATAGGGCTGACGCCGGCAGCGGTGCCGCTGGTGATGGTGGTGATGAACGTGGTGTATGCCGCCGCCGCGTATCCGGCGGGCGTGGTTTCCGACCGTTTGGGCCGCCGCGGCCTGCTGCTGTTCGGCGCCGGCTTTCTCATGGCGGCGGAGCTGACGCTGGGCGTGGCCGGCGGCATGCCGCTGCTCATGCTGGGCGTATGCCTGTGGGGGCTGCATCTGGGCTTCACGCAGGGCGTGCTTGCCGCGATGGTGGCGGACATCACGCCGGCGCGCCTGCGCGGCACGGCCTATGGCGTGTTTAATTTCGTTTGCGGCGTGGCCATCCTGGTTTCCAGCGTCGCCGCCGGTGCGCTGTGGGATGGGTTCGGCCCCCGCGCCGCGTTTCTGGCGGGCGCCATGGCGGCGGGGGTGGCCGGGTTGAGCTTATGGAGAATGCTGCGCTAATTTTTTAGCGGTGCGTCGCATATAAAAATGCACACCGCTGCCTTATGCAGAAAACAGCGGTGTGCAGACGCTAGGCGAGGAGATTACTGCGTATCGACAGGATATCCTTCGCCTTTGGCGCGGGCATCGTTGACATCCTTCTTGTCCTGCTGAAGGATTTTGCGGTCAACGCCTTTTTCGGTTTTCTTTTCGGCGATGGCGGTCTGATCGACGCCGATAGCGATGCTATCCATCGCCTGCGCCCCATAATTGCCGGTGGCCTTATCCATCGCCTTGGCGGTTCGGTCTTGCGCCAGCCCATTCTCCTGCTTGTTGAGGGCGGCGTTATCCTTATGGATGGCGTTCACGTCCGCCTGCATGTCCGCATTGTCCTGAGACGCGGTTTGCGCAAGGGCAGGGGCGGAAAGTGCCGCCATGCCGGCCAGCGCGCTGATAAAGATGGTTTTCATGGCTTTTTCTCCTTTTAAAAATAAAATGCTTTCACTCACGAGCAGGGTAGCCAAGCGGACATAAAATCTATATTATTTTGTAACCTTTATTGTATAAGGGCCCCAAATTAAGTGGTTGAGAATGAAGCTTCCTCACCTCCTGTTCGTCCGTAAACTGAAAACGGCGCTCGCCGCTGCCGCCGCCACGGCGGCGCTTTCCGCCTGCGCGCTGGCGGCCACCGCGTTCAATCTCACCATCACCCGCGAGGGGTATGAAATCCTCCGGGATATCACCTACGGCGACACCCCG
>JAFATP010000016.1 GCA_019243895.1 Alphaproteobacteria bacterium | reverse complement strand
ACCGCCGGCCGCGACTGCAGCGATTCGGCAGGATCTTCGTCCTCATCCTTCAGCACGTTCTCCACATCCGCTTCCGACACGCGCTTGAAGCGGTGCCCGAATTCGCCTACCACCAATTCGGCGGTGTCGGCATCCAGCGTCTGCGTAACGGTGGCCATCACGCCGAGCTTCATCAGCACCTTGATCAGATCAACGGCGCGCACCGCCATGCGGTTGGAAAGCTCCTGCACCGTGATGGCTTCGGGAATGATCACCTCGCGCACCACTTTTTCCTGCGCCCCGGCGGTGGGGCTCTGGGCCTTTTTCAGCGCCTTCTCGCGCTGGCGGCGGATGGAAGCCAGCGAGCGCACGCGCTCCTCGTAAGCGCCCAGGGCCTGGGTGACGGTGATTTTTCCGGAGCTCCGGCGCTCTTCGCCGCGCTTGCCGAGTTTCAGCTTGCCCTTGGCGTCCGCCCGTTCGGGCCGCGCCTCCGTGCTTTCGGCGGGTGCTTCGAAGGCAGGCCGCGTAAATGCTTTTGCCGCCGGTGCCGCCGGCTGTTTCTTGCCGCTCAGCAGGGGTGAGAGCACCAGGCCGTCTTCGCTGCGCGGAGTGGTTTCGGCGGGAGCGGAAGGAGCTTCCTCCGGCTGACGCGCAATTTGCGTCTCCGCGTATTGCGATGCTGCGCGCTGCCGCCCCGCCTCCTCTGCGCTTTTAAGCGCCTGCAGGCGCGCCTGCCGCTCATCGTCGGTCAGGTGATGGCCGTGACCGTCGCCGCCTGCATAGGGCTTGCCGTCGCCGCCGCGCTTGATTTCCACCATGGTGCCGCCCGCGCCCGCGGTGAAGGTGCGGGTTTTGCGCACTTCCACCGCCACGGCTTTTTCGCGGCCATGCGTGAATTTCTGTTTTACCTTCCCGGCATCCACCGTTTTAGTGAGCTGCAACCGGTTGGGGCTGGCGATTTTGAGCGTATCTTTTTTCTCTTCTGTCATGCTGTGTATGTAGTGCTTATCTGCCATCTTCACAAGTGTTTGTCGCGACCGCCGGGCGTTGAAATCAATGACGGCGGGGAGGTTAACCGATTCCTATGCAAAAAACCGCTCGCGCGCCGTCATAATCAGGGCGTCGGCCTGTTCCTTGGTCATCGTGCCGGAGGGCAGCATTTCCAGCAGCTCATCACTGGCCAGACCCGCGAAATCGTCGCCGGTTTTAATGCCCTGCTCCCCCAGTTTCGTCAGCACGTTATAGTCCAGCCCCTCGAAAGTGGCGAGCTCCTGGGAGATGCCCAAATCCTGAAGCTTCTGCTGCTGTTCGTCCTCCCGCGTTTTCAGCCAGGCCATGGCGCGGTTGCGCAGTTCGCCGGCCACGGTGTCATCAAACCCCTCGATGGAAGATAAGTCCTCCAGCGGGATATACGCCACTTCCTCGATGGTGGTGAATCCTTCGGTCACCAGCAGATGCGCGATCACCTCCTCCACGTCCAGCGCGTCGATGAACATCTGCGACAGCGTGCGGAATTCCTCGGCGCGGCGCTCGGATTCGGTGGCCTCAGTGAGGATATCAATATTCCAGCCGGTAAGCTGGCTGGCGAGCCGCACATTCTGGCCGCGGCGGCCGATGGCCAGCGACAGCTGCTCATCCGGCACCACCAGCTCGATGGTGCCGCGATTTTCGTCGATCACCACCTTGGACACCTCCGCCGACGACAGGGCGTTCACCACGAAGGTGGCCGGGTCCGGCGACCATTCGATGATGTCGATCTTCTCACCCTGCAGCTCGCTCACCACCGCCTGCACGCGGGAGCCGCGCACGCCGATGCAGGAGAGCACCGGGTTCACGCTGGGGTCGCGCGAGGTGACGGCGATCTTGGCGCGGGAGCCGGGGTCGCGCGCCACCGATTTGATCTCGATGATGGCGTCGTAAATCTCCGGTACTTCCTGCGCGAACAGCTTGGCCATGAACTCCGGCCGCACGCGGGAGAGGAAAATCTGCGGGCCCACGCGCTCGCGGCGCACGTCGTAAATATAGGCGCGGATGCGGTCGCCGGGGCGGAACTGCTCCCTGGGAATCAGCTCGTCGCGGCGGATCACCGCCTCGGTGCGGCCGAAATCCACCGTCACGTTGCCGTATTCCACGCGCTTGACCACGCCGGAGACGATCTCGCCCACGCGATCCTTGAATTCCTCGAACTGTTTCTCGCGCTCGGCATCGCGCACTTTCTGCATGATCACCTGTTTCGCGGTCTGCGCCGCCACGCGACCGAAATCGATCGGCGGCAGCTGGTCTTTCAGCTCGTCGCCGATTTCGGCATTGGCGTCGATCTGCTTGGCGTCGGCCAGCGACAGCTGCGTGATTTCGTTTTCCACGGTTTCCACCACTGTGCGGATGCGATACAGCTTCACCTCGCCGTTCTTATGGTCGATTTCGGCGCGTATATTATGCTCGTTGCCGTATTTGCGGCGTCCCGCCACCTCGATGGCCTGCGCCATCGCCTGCACCACCGCCTCGCGCGGCAGCCCTTTCTCGCGCGACACCGCATCGGCCACCTGTAATATCTCCGTGCTGCCAAAGGCCTGAGAGCTTGCCATAATCTTTACTTCCTCTTTTGGTTTTTAGTGTTTATATTTTTTCTTCTGCCGCCGCGGCTTGCCGGGCTTGATCTCTTCGGGTTGCAGCCGCGCGCTGTGCATGGCATCCCATGTGAAACGGTGCGCCACCCCATCGCACAGCAGCGCCACCTCGTGATCCTTCACCTCCTCGATGATGCCCGCGAAGCGTTTGCGGCCCTCCACCGGCAGTTTCAGCTCGATGCGGGCGCGCCGCCCCAGAAAGCGCCGGAAATCCTCCGCATCCATCAGCGGCCGGTCAAGGCCCGGAGAGCTTACCTCCAGCTGATAGGGCCCGGAGATGGGGTCTTCCACATCCAGCAGCGCCGACACCGTGTGGCTGATCTGCTCGCAGTCGCGAATGCTCATCGGCGTTTCATCCTGACGCTCCGCCAACAACTGGAGGCTGCCGCGTGATTTGGATTCCATCATGCGCAAGGACACCAGCCCATATCCCAACGCTCTCAAGGAAGGCTCGATTATCACACGCAAGCGCTGTTCCAGCACGGTCGGCAACATGGTTATAGAGTAACGGGCAGCGCCAAAAAAAAGTGAACAAAAAAGGCGGGACGCATCCCACCTTGTGAAAAGCATGTTATATAAAAATCTTACCGCGCGCAAGGGGAAAACGAGGGGGAAAACACGCGCGTAAAAAGCATTTACAAATCCCTCCGCCAGCGATTATACCGGAGCCATCGTCAACCACCATTGGATTAGGAGACACGCCCATGACAAGAAACACGATTATGTTGCTCATTGCCATCGTTTGCGTTGTGGTGATCGGTTATCTTTACAGCATGCGAAGCACGGAGCAGCATATTGCCGTTGTCACCCCCGCTTCCGTGCCCGCTAATGGCCTTTCCGGCGCTTCTTCCGCGAATCCTTCGCCCTTTGCTCCCGCAACGGCGGCCGCGCCCGCCGCTACTGGCGGCGCTTCTTCCGCGGCGATGCCGCCCTCCGCCGGTGAAAACGCTCCCGCCGGTCAAGCGGCCGGGGAAGTGGACGGAGTGCCGGCAGGCGCGCCCGCCCCGGCCGAATCGGCCGCCTCGACGGAACCCGCCGCTGCTGCTCCCGGCGGCGCTGCAATGGCTACGCCCTCGCCCGTGCCCGCGGCAACGGCGGCGGAAGTCACCGGCAATACCGGGGTCAATTCCAGCGTGAATACCGGCGCTGCGGCAGGCTCCACTTACGGCACCACGCCCGGCACCGACGGCGGCATGGCGGGGCCGATCACCAATGCGCCCAACGGCGCGGTGGGCGGCGTTGCCACTCCTTCCGTTCCCGCCACGGGCGCTCCCGCCATGGAGAATGCGTCATCGGGCATGCATTAAATACTCAATCTTCACCGAAAAAAAGGAGCGGTGCAGTCGCTCCTTTTTTTAGGGGCTGAAGTAGCTAAGTGCTAGTGCTTGGTGTGTTTATACCAGTATTTAAGCTGGGTTAGCAACTCTTGGTGCGTGCCTCCATTGAAGCGCCACTCGCACTCCTTCAGGAACCAGTAGAAGTTCTCCGGTTTAATACCATTGA
>JAFATP010000008.1 GCA_019243895.1 Alphaproteobacteria bacterium | reverse complement strand
TCAATGGTATTAAACCGGAGAACTTCTACTGGTTCCTGAAGGAGTGCGAGTGGCGCTTCAATGGAGGCACGCACCAAGAGTTGCTAACCCAGCTTAAATACTGGTATAAACACACCAAGCACTAGCACTTAGCTACTTCAGCCCCTTATAATAAATGGTGCGGGCTAAATCGCCGGAAACGGCGACGGCGACAAAAGCGGCGGCTACCAGAATTCCCGGCCGGCAATAATCCGCCACGCTCCGCCTCCGCGTCATGAGGTGGTAGCACATGACGGCCACCACGGTTGCCAGCGGCACCAGCGCGGAGACTTTCACCAGCATCATGAGGGCACACAGAACAATGGCAATAACCAGGTCGCGGGATTGCTGACGCTGGTGCCAGCCAAGCAGATGATAATAACAGCATACCCAGAGCGGATAGAGCAAAACCTCATTGCTGATCCGGGCGAAGAGGCCAAGCCATAACGGCCAGCTCAAGAATACCGCCGCGCATAGATATTGCACGCGGGCGTTGCGGATCGCCCGCTGCAGGAACAGCAGCCCATAGAGCGCGAATGCGCCCGCGCACAGCAGGGAGAAATACCTTGCCGCGGTAACGAGGGAAATTCCGATGGGGTGGACGATGCCGGCCAGCAATGCTACCAGCGCGTAATAGAGAGGGGGATGGTACATTTCCCAGCCTGCATTGATCGCAGGAATATCGGCGTTCGTGAAAACATACCGAATATAATCGATATGAACTTGGCAATCCGGATTTTTTTCGCATCGGGGAATGCGGCAGGCGACATACACCGCGATAATGAGAAACAGGCAATACAACGCAGGGATGGAGAATAAGCGCAATTTCATGATAACCCTTGGCGCGCGCGGGATTGCGGCACTATTGCAGCTTGACGGCGAATCCGCAAGCCCGATGGGGGAGTATGAAAGGCATGAGCTATTCAGGTGACGGGCGCTATGAGTGTATGCTATGTATCGCATATAGACAGCATGGCAGCGTCAATTGTGCAGCTTCGCAAGCATCTCCCCAACTGGCTCACCTATTTCCGCATCGCGGTAATTCCCGCGCTGGTGGTGGCTTTTTTCATTAAGGACGAGATCGGCGACGTACTGTGCGCCTTGCTGTTTCTCACCGCCTGCATCACCGACTGGCTGGATGGCTATCTCGCGCGCAGCTGGCAGGCGGAATCCTCCATCGGCCGCTTTCTCGACCCCATCGCCGATAAGCTGCTGGTGGCCACCGCCTTACTGCTGCTGGTCAGCCACGGCCGCGAATATGTGTATGAGGGGCGCGCCATGATCATTCCCGCCATCGCCATCGTCTGCCGCGAGATTCTGGTGTCGGGCCTGCGGGAATTTCTGGCGGAGCTGCGGGTGAGCGTGCCGGTGAGCCGCCTCGCCAAATGGAAGACCGGCGTGCAGATGACCGCCATTTTCCTACTGCTGCTGGGTCCCGCCGGACCTTCCGCCTCCAAATGGCTGAACACCGCCGTGCTCGGCAACGCGCTGCTATGGCTGGCGGCGTTGCTGACGCTGGTAACAGGCTACGCCTATCTGAAAACCGGCTGGGCGCATTTGAACCGCGACGGCGCGCCGCCTTAAAACCTATGGCCGAGCCGAGCCTTTTTGGTGCGCAGATACTCTTCATTACGCGGATGCGTGGCCAGCAGCGGCACGCACGCCTCTACCCGGATGCCGCGCGACTCCAGCAGCGCCTGCTTGCGGGGATTGTTGGTCAGCAGGCGAATCGCGGAAACATGTAATTGCCGCAGCATCTGAGCCGCCGGGGTGAAATCCCGCTCGTCATCGGCAAAGCCCAGCGCGCGGTTGGCGTCTACCGTGTCCAGCCCGGCATCCTGCAGGGCGTAGGCGCGCAGCTTGGCGCGCAGGCCAATGCCCCGGCCTTCCTGCTCCAGATAAAGCAGGATGCCCGCGCCGTCGGCGATCATCTGCTGTATGGCCCCTGCCAGCTGCCCGCCGCAATCGCAGCGCAGGCTGCCCAGGATGTCGCCGGTGAAGCACGAGGAATGCACCCGCGCCAGCGGCGCCGGCGCCGTTTCAGGCGCGCCGATCAGCAGCGCCAGATGCGTCCGGCCTTCATGCGAGGCAAACCCCACCGCCCGCGCATCCTCCGCGCCGGCAATCGGCAGGTGCACCGCGGGAAGCGGCACCGGCATGGGAGGCTCAATCCGCCAATACGCCTCCGCTTCTTTTTGCGTGAGCCCGAGCGTATCCCCAGGGGTTTGCGGCCCTATCGCCACCGCGGCGGGCACGCAGCCGGCCTCCTTCAGCAGCCTGAGCGCCTGCCGTTGCAGCGGATCGGCGGAATGAGCCGAGGCGGGGGGAGGCGGCGCGGCGGAAAAGATGAGCGCCTCGGCGGCGGCATGCTGCTCGCGCAAGGGAATCGCCACCGCGGCCCCCCCCCATCCCAGGAAATGCGCGCGAGGTTCGGCGATAATCAGCTCCAATCCGCACTCGGGCTGGGCAAGCCAGCTTTCTCCCGCCATGAAACACAGGGTGGCGGTCTCCCCCGACAGCCGAACCGCCTCGCCCCGTTTCAGGGCGTCCAAAACGCGCTGAACTTTATGCAGAATATCTAAATGGGCCATTGTTTTACGCTTGCTTTGTGGAGGAGGGCCGTTACAATAAGCTTTTCGTGCAATTAATCAATAGGATGTATGAGCGCTGTCATCGCCATCGCCAGCCGCGACGGTTTATTTCGCGCCGCTATCGGCGAACAGCTTACCGCCGCGGGCTATACGAGCGTGGAAATAAACGACACGCGCGCCGCGCCTGCCGCGCTGCTGGCGGTGGTGGACGCGGATGATTGGGATGCCAAGCTGCCCGTGCCCGGATTGGGAATAGGGGTGAGCGAGACAGGGGCCGCTTCCTACCGCTGGTATCTGCGCAAGCCGGTGCGCTTCACGGCATTGCGGCGGCTGCTGCAATCGGCGCTGGCAGCGCTGCCGGAAGAAGATATGCACCGTCTGCCGGGAGGCTGGAATTTTTACCCCGCGGAACGGGTGTTGCGCGCAGGCAACCGGCCCGGCGGCGTCGAACTGACGGAAAAAGAGACCGAGCTCCTCTGCGCCCTGCTGCACGCGCACGCCGCCATCGTGCCGCGGCAGGAGCTGCTGGCGCGCGTATGGGGCTACAGCGAAGACAGTGACACTCACACCATGGAAACGCATATTTACCGCCTGCGCGCCAAGCTGAAAGAGGCGGGGATGGAGGAAGGCTGCATCATTACCACGCCCGACGGCTACGGCATTAACCGATGACCGCCGAGAAACCCTCGCTGATCGGCTTATCGCGCGCCGAACTGGAAGCGCTGCTGGCGTCGCACGGCTTCGAGCGCTTCCGCGCGCGGCAGGTGTGGCAATGGATGTATGCCAAGGGCGCCACCGATTTTGCGCAGATGAGCAGCATCTCCAAACCGCAACAGCAGAAGCTCGCCGGGCTTTTTACCCTGGCCCGCGCCCGCGTGGCGCGCGAGCACGCCTCTTTGGACGGCACGCGCAAATGGCTGCTGGAATTCAACGACGGCAATCAGGTGGAGACGGTGTTTATTCCGTCCGTCACCGAGCGCACCGCCGCGCTGTGCGTCTCCAGCCAGGTGGGCTGCACGCTCTCCTGCTCCTTCTGCCATACCGGCACCATGAAGCTGGTGCGGAATCTGACGCCGGGGGATATCGTCTCCCAGGTGATGGTGGCGCGCGACGCGCTGGGCGAATGGGGAAAGAAGGAGGGCGAGCGCAGCTTCACCAATATCGTGATGATGGGCATGGGGGAGCCGCTGTATAATTACGAGAACGTGGCGGCGGCGCTGAAAGTGGTGATGGACGGCGAAGGCATCGCCATCTCCAAGCGGCGCATCACGCTTTCCACTTCCGGCGTGGTGCCGGAAATCGAGCGCTGCGGCCGGGAGCTGAACGTGAATCTGGCCATCTCGCTGCACGCGGTGCGCGACGAGCTGCGCGATGTGCTGGTGCCGCTTAACAGGAAGTGGCCGATTGCGGCGCTGCTGGATGCCTGCCGCCGCTATCCCGGACTTTCCAATGCGCGGCGCATCACCTTCGAATATGTGATG
>JAFATP010000179.1 GCA_019243895.1 Alphaproteobacteria bacterium | reverse complement strand
CCGCAGCGCCGGCCGCGGCGCCATAAGCGGCAGTACCGCCGGGCGTCATGGCCTTAATAGTATCCGTGAGAACCTGTTTATTTTGTGTTAATTCGTCAATATACTGAGTGGCATCAGGGGTCCATCCCTTCAGACCAGTTAAAACCTGCCCCAGATTATCATTTGTTTGCTGCAATCCGCTTTTTATCTGGTCGGAAAGCGCATAGCCCGTCACCGCGCCGATGCCCGCGCCCGCCACGGCGCCCGCCGCGCCGGTGGCGACGCCGCCCAGAAACGCGCCGGAGATAGTGTTCCACATGCGCCGCCCCAAGCTCACCGGCTTTTCAATGCGCGCGATGATGTCCACCGTATCGCTGGTCTTCAGCGTGTTCTGGGTGTCTTGGGCGTCTTGAGTGTTTACGCTATCGGCCATAACCTATCCCCTGCTTGTGCAAGAATGTTATACATCAATTCAGCTTCACTATAACAAAGAAAAATATGAGTTTTCATGAAAGTTTTATGACAATCGCTCCAGAACGCTCGCCGCCGCCGGTTTTCTTCACTAACCGCTTATGCTTTCTGAACAAATCCGGCCATCACCTTCTTGTCGCCAGCCTTATCGAAGCGGATGTCCAAATGGTCGCCCTGCACTTCCTGCACGATGCCGTAGCCGAATTTCTGGTGAAACACGCGCGTGCCGACGCTCCATAACGGCTCCTGTTTTCCCGCGCCGCTCATGATGGAGGCGATCTCCTGCCGCCAGTTAAGCCCGCCGCCGCCATTGCCGTATGCGCCGCCGTTTAAGCGCTCCACGTGCTCGGAAGGCAGCTCCGCCAGAAAGCGCGAAGGCACGCTGGCCTGCCACTGGTTATACATGCGCCGGTTGGCGGCATGGAGGATAATCAGGTTTTCCCTGGCGCGCGTCATGCCCACATAGGCCAGGCGCCGCTCCTCCTCCAGCCCTTTCATGCCGCTTTCATCCACGGCGCGCTGATGCGGAAACAGCCCCTCCTCCCAGCCCGGCAGAAACACGGTGGTGAATTCCAGCCCTTTGGCGGCGTGCAGCGTCATCAGGCTCACCATGTCGGCGCTGCCTTCCTGCTGTCGCTCCGTCACCAGCCCCACATGCTCCAGGAAATCGGCGATGTTCTCGAATTCGCCCAGCGCCCGCGTCAGCTCGCGCAGGTTTTCCAGCCGTCCCGCCGCCTCCGGCGACTTGTCCTGCTGCCACATGCGCTTATAGCCGCTTTCTTCCAGCACCTGCTCGGCCAGCGCCGTCATCGGCACCGTGTCGAGCGCCTGCCGCCAGCGCGCAAAGCCTTCCATCAGCTGGCCGATAGCCTCCGCCAGCTTGCCCTTGAACCCGCCGCTGCTTAACAGATGCGCGGCGGCTTCATACAGCGAGCCGTCCCTCTGGCGCGCGCAGGCGTGGATCTGCTGCATGGTCGCCTGGCCGATGCCGCGCTTGGGCACGTTCAGAATGCGCTCGAACGCCAGATCGTCCTGCGGCGAGGCGACCACGCGCAAATACGCCACCGCATCGCGGATTTCGGCGCGCTCGTAAAACCGCAGGCCGCCGATGACGCGGTACGGAATGCCCATGGAAAGAAACCGCTCCTCGAAGGCGCGGGTCTGGAAACCCGCGCGCACCAGGATCGCCATTTCGCTTAACGGCATCTTGGCGCGCTGGAAGCTTTCGATTTCCTCGCCGATGAAGCGCGCTTCCTCCGCGTCGTCCCACACCGGCTTGATGCGCACCTTGACGCCGCCCTCGGCGGGCGTCCACAGCGTTTTGCCGAGGCGGCCCTTGTTATGCGCAATCAGCCCGCTGGCGGCGCCCAGGATATGCTTGCCGGAGCGGTAATTGCATTCCAGGCGAATCACGCGCGCGCCGGGGAAGTCCTTCTCGAAGCGCAGGATATTTCCCACCTCCGCGCCGCGCCAGCTGTAAATGGATTGATCGTCGTCGCCGACGCAGCAGATATTCTTATGCGCCAGTGCCAGCAGCCGCAGCCACAGATATTGCGCCACGTTGGTGTCCTGGTATTCGTCCACCAAAATGTAGCGGAAGCGCTGGGAATATTCCTTCAGCACCTCGTCATGCGCGGCAAATAGCGTCAGCACGTGCAGAATCAGATCGCCGAAATCCATGGCGTTGACGCTTTTCAGCCGCGCCTGATATTCACGGTAAATCTCCGGGCCCCGCCCGGAGAGCGCCTGGCGGTCCACCGCCGCCGTGAGCTTTTCCGGCGTCAGGCCCTGATCCTTCCAGTTCTGGATCACGGCGTGCGCCAGCTTCGGCGGCAGCGATTTCTCGTCGATATTCTTGTCCCTGAGAATGGCCTTGATCAGCCGCAGCTGATCATCGTCATCCAGGATACTGAAATTGCCGGTGAAGCCCAGGCGCTCGGCATGGCGGCGCAGGATGCGCGCGCACAGCGAATGAAACGTGCCCATCCACATCGCCTGCGAAACGCCGGTCAGCGCCCGCACCCGCTCCGCCATCTCGCGGGCGGCGCGGTTGGTGAAGGTGACCGCCAGAATCTCGCCGGGAAAAGCGTAGCGGTTGAGCAGAATATGCGCGATGCGGGTGGTCAGCACGCGCGTCTTGCCGGTGCCCGCTCCCGCCAGCACCAGCACCGGCCCTTCCACCGCCTCCACCGCCTGGCGCTGCGCTTCGTTCAATGAGGAAAGCAATCCGTCTTCCATGGGGCGTTGCTCGGCGGCGGCAGGATCATTCATGGTTTTTCTTATCTTCTCTTGGAGCGGCGTGTGGCGTGCGATGGCGGCGCTTGAGCGCAAGTTATTATTTAGAGCTTATTCGGCTATGTCTGTAAAGCCCTGCCTGACCATCCACGGGCGCGGCGTTTCCTCCGCGGTGTAGACGCTCTCCACCCGCACGCCCTCCGCGCGGACATACAGCGCGTGCGCGCCGAAGCGGGTCAGCGATTCCCGGTCCAGAAGCGTTCCGGCGGACGGGCAGGATTCCACCTTCCACAGCGCCGCCACGACATCCGCAGGCGTGGCGCAGGCAACGGCAAGCGCTTCCGGCGTTTTCGCAAAGCGCAAAACGCGCCCTTCCCGTGCGATGGTGCAAAGGCCGCCGTCGCAAAGCGTCGCATCCGCTTCGCTCAATTTCATGCCTTGCGCCGCCGCCGCCGCCCGCAGCCAGGCCTGCGCGGTGAAGGAACGGAACGAGCCCTTCAGCAGCGTGAAGCGCCCGTCGGGAAGCCGCGCCATCACCTGTCTGCCGTCGCGGCTGATCAGCAGGTCGGGCGCGGGGTTCAGCGCCGCGCTCGCCACGCCTATGATCATCGCGGGAACGCCCAGCAGCCGCCAGCGCGCGCGCATCAGGCACAGGAACAGCAGGCCGAACGCGGCCAGCATCAGCCCCGCCGTGGTGGGCGCGGGCAGCAGCATGGCGGCCATCGGCAGCGCGGAGGTCCAGAACGCGGCGGAGAGCATGATGCCGATGCCGGCTTTCAGCGCCGGATACGCCAGCCATTGCAGGCCGAGCGGCATCAGCAGCAGCGAAAGCACGATGGCGGGCATGATGACGAGCGTGGCGATGGGAATGGCCACGATGTTGCCGATGACGGCGAACGTGGCGAAGCGGTTGAACTGGTAAAGCGTGAAGGGAATGGTGGCCAGGGTGGCCGCCAGCGAGGTGCAGATGATGCCGAGCATATGGTGCGCGGGCAGCGACCACCACGCGCCGCGCGCCGCATGCATCCTGCCGAAAGCTTCGTAAAAGCTGATGATGGCGAGCGTGGCGGCAAAGGAAAGCTGGAAGCTCGCGCCGAGCATCACTTCAGGGAACAGCAGCAGGATGACGGACGCCGCGATGGCCAGCGTGCGCAAGGAGATGCCGCGCCGGTCGAACA
>JAFATP010000147.1 GCA_019243895.1 Alphaproteobacteria bacterium | reverse complement strand
TGGCGGGCACAATGTAAAACGCTCCGAACGTGATGAAGAGCACGATCACCGTCACCTTGATGAAGACGATGATGTTATTGACGGTCGCCGATTCCTTCACGCCCAGCACCAGCAGCATCGTCACCACCAATAAACCGAGAAACGCGGGCAGGTTGAAAATGGCGTTTACCGCCGGCAGCGTTGCCGCCGCGATGCCCCGGCCTTGAAGTTCCTTGGCCAATTCCTCGGTCAGCCCCTTCCACCCGTCTCCCGGCACCTGCACCAGATGCATGCCGGTGGCGGCGGTCCATTCCGGCGGAATGATGATTCCGAAATCCTTCAGGAAGCTCACCATATATCCCGACCAGCCGACGGCGACCGTGGAACCCGCCACGCCATATTCCAGCAGCAGCAACCAGCCCATGATCCACGCAAAGATTTCCCCCAGCGACGCATACGCATAGGAATAGGCGCTGCCGGAAACCGGGAGCATAGACGCCAGCTCCGCATAGCAGAGCGCGGCGAAGGCGCAGCACAACCCCGCCAGCACGAAGGAGATGACGATGGCCGGCCCGGCGAATTGGGCGGCGGCCTGGCCCGTCATCACGAAAATGCCGGTGCCGATGATACAGCCGATTCCCAGCGATACGAGGTTGGATGCTGACAGCGTCCGGCTCAGCTCGCCATGGCTGGTTTCCGCCTGGATGACGGCAATAGGCTTTTTCAGCATGAGTCTGCTGAGCTGCATACAGGTTTCCTTCTGGATGATTGAATGGATATAGTCATAGCCTGTTATGCGCATATGTCAATGAAACATGGGTGAAATTTGGGTTAGTAAAATTCCTTTCCGTTTACTATTTGGTAACTATTTTAGACTAGATTCTCTGCAAAATCGGTGTAGAATGTAAAGTAGTGGTTTAGTACGCTTATACTTTAATGGATTTAAGGATGCAGGTAGCATCTGGATACTAAGATCAGGAGGATCGCCCCATGAGTATCAATCCTTTAACCGGCGTCATTATTGGCGCCACGACCCCCCAGGGGACAACGCGCAGCCCGGTAAGCAGCAAGCTCGAGGCAGCCGTTTCCGCGCTTTTGAATGGCGGCACGGCGGGCGTCACAGACGGCGCCGATCTTTCTTCCAGCTCTCAATTCTCCAGTCAGACGGCGAATCTTTACCAGGCTGCCTTGAATCTCTCGCAGAATTCCAGCGTCGTACAGACGGCCGATCAAGCCATCTCCAAGCAGCTGGATGTTGTGCAGCAATTGCAGCAATTGGCCCAGCAAGCATCCGATTTAGGTTTGGACAGCACGCTGCGCCTCGGACTGGATACTGAATTTCAATCCCTGCTCGGCAAGCTGAATCGTATTGGCGGCGGAGCGCTTTTCAACGGGCAATCCTTGCTCCAAGGCACCTTCACGCTCGGCACGGAAGACGCGGTTTCCTTAAACACTCAAGCGGGAACGGGCGCCGCGCAAACCGGCACTACGCAAAGCGGCCAGCTTTTTCCTGATCTTACGAACAAGGCGCTGTTTGATGGCGCCACCCCCAATATCCAAACGCCGGAGGATGCCCAGGCGGCATCTCACTCTCTCCAGCAAGCGGGGGCGAAGCTTAGCGACGCGCAAAATACGCTGAACGGAGTGGGACAGGACCTGCAATTCGCCTCGGCCAATGTTGAATCCGCTCTTTTCAATCAGGCCGCTGCGGGCGCAACGCTCAGCGATGCGGATTTCACGGGACAGTTCACGGATTTTACCCCTGCCGCATTACAGCAGGCACAGAGCCAGGCGTTGCCGCCTTCCATTTTAAATCTGATTAATCAGTAACGGCATCCCCCTCATTGCCGGCGGCGGCATCGGTCCGGCGGTCTGCCTATTGCTTTCCGATCAATGCGGTATTCTGCGTGTAGGTGCCGGTGATGCTGCCGCTTGCCAGCACGTGGCCCTCCATGGCGGTGGATGCTTCCTTTCCGCCGAAGCCGCCCTGCAAGCCCAGCGTCGGCACATCCAGCGCGTAAACGGTGAATGTGTAATGGTGGAGCAGCTCGTCGTTCCACGGCGGGCATGGGCCGTCATAACCGCCAAACGTGCCCTTCAGAAATCCGCCGAAATCATTCACTCCGCGCATGCCGTAATCGCGCTTGCCGGGAGGCTTGCCCGCCTTGTTCACGCCGCTGGAATCCTCGCCCAGTGCCAGGGATTGCTCATTGGCGGGCATATCCACCAGCACCCAATGATAAAAGGTCTTGCGCGGCAGCGACGCGGGAATGGTTTTTCCTTCCTGGTTGGCGTCGTCGAAACGCGTCGGCACGTCGGCGTCGGACATGATGATCGCATAGGACTTGGTTCCCGCCGGGCCTTTCGACCAGGAAATGGCCGGGCTCTTATTGCCGCCGTCCTGGGTGTGGCCACTAGCCGAAGGCGCGCAGAAGCTCAGCTCCGGCGAAATGGCGCCACCGGATTGCAACCCCGCGATGGTCACCTGCAATGGCGGCGACGGTTCCACCGCCAGCGCACCGACAGCGGTGGCAAGAGCAAAAACGGCGGCGGCTAACAGGCGTTTCATACGCGTCTCCAGATTCGTTTAACAGCGGGGCATCATGGCCAATCCGCCGTTGAAAGAAAAGAGAAATTTTTAACATAAAACGGGTTGCAATAACTTCCTGATTTTTTATGTGTATCCTATCAGGCTAATTGGTGTATGGAACAGGTATGAAGCACTGGACGCTTTCCGATATACCCTGGCAGGATTTCGACGCATCGAAAATCCAGCCGGAGCTGGTTCCCGTGATCAAGGCCGCCTCCATGGTGGAATATAACGGGCGCGATTACGCGCGTTATTTATGCGAAGTATTCGCCGATGATGAGGAATTCAAGGCGCTGGCCAATGCCTGGGCGGATGAAGAGGTGCAGCATGGCCAGGCGCTTCGCCGCTGGGCGGAGCTGGCCGATCCGCGCTTCGATTTTGAAAACAGCTTTCGCCGCTTCGTCACCGGCTATCAGCAATTGCCTGCATCGGCCAGCGATTCGGTGCGGGGGTCGCGCAGCGGCGAGCTGATTGCGCGCTGCATGGTGGAAACCGGCACCAGCAATTATTACACCGCCATCAAGGAATATTCCACCGAGCCGGTGCTGAAAGCCCTCGCCGCCAAGATCGCCGCCGATGAGCTGCGGCATTACAAGCTGTTTTACACCGCCCTGCAACGCTACCGCGACAAGGAGCGCATCGGCTTCTGGCGCAGGTTATGGGTGGCGCTGGTGCGCGTCGCCGAAAGCGAGGACGACGAGCTGGCTTATGCCTATTACGCCGCCAATAGCGATGGTTCGGAGCCATATAATCGCAGGCATTACCGCCGCCTCTATATGCGTCACGCCTATGCCATGTATAACAAGGCGCATGTGGACAGCATGGCGGCCATGCTGTTCAAGGCCGTCGGCATGAAGCCGCACACGCGGCTGTTCCGCGCGGTAAGCGCGAGCGCCTGGGCGTTTGTGCGCCTGCGCATCAAGCTGTTCGACGCCGCCCCGCGCAGAGCGCCTCATCAAGCCATGGCGGCGGGATAAGGCGGCTATCCCACCTTTTGATATAATTCGCCGCCGCTTTCCCGGAATTTCTCCGCCATCTCGCGCAGGCCGTTCTCCACATCCTCCCGCACCGAGGCGTGCGGATGCGCGGCATCCACCGCCTCCACCGGGACGGGCCGGGAAGCCTCATCCTGCCTGGCGTGATCCCGCACTTCCTGCGAGATTTTCATGGAGCAGAATTTCGGGCCGCACATGGAGCAGAAATGCGCCACCTTGGCGCCATCCGCCGGCAGCGTCTCATCATGGAAATCCTTGG
>JAFATP010000107.1 GCA_019243895.1 Alphaproteobacteria bacterium | reverse complement strand
CCTTGCTTGCCTTCCATGGAAAATCCTTGCGCTGCAATGGCCTGGCGTTGCTTAGGCGATATTCTCGGTTTAGGCGTTTGATAAAACCCGGAAGACGATTCGCAGTAGATTTCCGTATCGTTGTCATGGAACATGCATTGCACGTATCCGCCATTATCTCCGGTCAGCACTAGAAACCGCTCATGCTCTGTCATGGTATGCGCATGAATGTGGGTAAGGATATCGTAGATAGTGTCTGTATTGGTCTCTAAGAACGTATTTAAACCTGCGACGCTCTGCACAGGCGCAGCGGCAGCAGACCAGGAATGCAACACCAAGCTAACCAGGAATAAACGTAATAACCTCATTCTTACCGCCACCTTTTCCCGGCGAGTGGACCATCAGTGGACCAAAACGCATTTCGAGGGCCTAAAAATCGCTCAGGCGTTGGCGGATGGGGTGAGATTCGAACTCACGGGAACCTTGCGATTCCGCCGGTTTTCAAGACCGGTGCCTTAAACCACTCGGCCACCCATCCGTCTAGCGCGGGGGACGACACGCGAAACGCGCGGAAGGCACGATAGCTTACGCGGCTTTTTTCAGCAATTCCTTCATGGTGGTGCCGATGGCGGCGGGAGAGTCGGCCACTTTGATGCCGGCGGATTTCATGGCCTCAATCTTATCCTCCGCGCCGCCCTTGCCGCCGGAGACGATGGCGCCGGCATGGCCCATGCGCCGGCCCGGAGGAGCGGTGCGCCCGGCAATGAAGCCGACCATCGGTTTTTTGACTTTGGAGGTTTTAATGAACGCCGCCGCCTGCTCCTCGGCGTCGCCGCCGATTTCGCCGATCATGACGATGGCCTGGGTTTCATCGTCGGCCAGGAACATCTCGATGACATCGGTGAATTCGGTGCCTTTCACGGGGTCGCCGCCGATCCCCACGCAGGTGGACTGGCCTAAGCCCTCGGCGGTGGTCTGAGCCACGGCCTCATAGGTGAGCGTGCCGGAGCGCGAGACGATGCCGATTTTGCCTTTTTTGTGGATGTGGCCGGGCATGATGCCGATCTTGCATTCATCGGGCGTAATCACGCCCGGGCAGTTCGGGCCGATCAACCGGGTGCCGGAGCCGCATAGCGCGCGCTTCACCTTCACCATATCCAGCACCGGAATGCCCTCGGTGATGCAGATGATCAACTCCATCTGCGCGTCGATGGCTTCCAGGATGGCGTCAGCGGCAAACGGCGGCGGCACGTAAATCACGCTAGCGGTGGCGCCCGTTTTGGCCTTGGCTTCCTCCACCGTATCGAACACCGGCAGGTCGATATGCGCCGTCCCGCCCTTGTTGGGAGTGACGCCACCCACCATTTTGGTGCCGTAAGCCAGCGCCTGCTCGGTGTGATACGTGCCTTCCCGCCCGGTGATGCCCTGGCAGATGACTTTGGTGTTCTTATGGATGAGGACGGACATATGCGCTCCTGTTTTGGAAGGCGGGAAGCCCAAAAACCACGAAGCTCCGAATGAGCCTAAAACAATTTTCGTGTCTTCCTGACTTCCTGACTTCGTGATTCTTCATTTCTTACGCCACCTTCTTCGCTTTTACCGCGCGCGTGATCTTCTCCGCCGCATCGGCGAGATTATCCGCCGGTGTGATGGCCAGGCCGGAGGAGGAGAGCATCTTTTTGCCCAGCTCCACGTTGGTGCCTTCCAGGCGCACCACCAGCGGCACGTCCAGATTCACCTCGCGCGCCGCGGTGATGATGCCCTCGGCGATGATATCGCAGCGCATAATGCCCCCAAAGATATTCACCAGTATCCCTTCCACATGCCGGTCCGAAAGAATCAGCTTGAATGCCGCCGTCACCTTTTCCTTGTTGGCGCCGCCGCCCACGTCCAGAAAGTTGGCGGGAGAGCCGCCGTATAGCTTGATGATGTCCATGGTGGCCATGGCCAGGCCGGCGCCGTTCACCATGCAGCCGATATTGCCATCCATCTTGATATAGGAAAGCCCGAACTGCGCCGCCTGCCGCTCCAGCGGGTCTTCTTCGTCCGGGTCGCGCAGCTCGGCGATGTCCTGGTGATAAAACAGCGCGTTGTCGTCGAAATTGAACTTGGCGTCCAGCGCCAGCAGCGTGTCGGATTTGGTGATCACCAGCGGGTTGATCTCCACCTGAGAGGCATCCGTTTCGGTGAAGCAGCTGTAGAGCGTGTTGACGAAATCATAAAACGGCTTCTGCAACGGCTTGGGCATATTCAGCGCGAAGCCTAATTTGCGCGAATGAAACGGCTGGATGCGGCAGGCAGGGTCCACCGTCACCATATGCAGCTTGTCCGGGTGCTTGGCCGCCACCTCTTCAATGTCCATGCCGCCTTCGGTGGACACCACAAAAGTGATGCGCGACGTGGCGCGATCCACCACCACGCTTAAATACAGTTCCTTGGCGATCTCGGTGCCCTGCTCCACATACACGCGCTTCACCAGCCTGCCTTCCGGGCCGGTCTGGTGCGTGATCAGCGTCATGCCCAGCATCTGGCGCGCGAAGGTTTCCACCTCATCCAGCGAGCGTGCAAGTTTCACGCCGCCCGCCTTGCCGCGGCCGCCCGCATGAATCTGCGCTTTCACCACCCATAGCTTGCCGCCCAGGGCCTGCGCCGCCGTCACCGCTTCATGCGGTGTGAATGCCACCTGGCCTCGCGGCACGGGCACGTGATACCTCGCAAGAATCTGCTTGGCCTGGTATTCATGAATGTTCATGGCGTCCCTTCCTTGTAAGCGCGGATTCGCTTGCTTTGATTAAACTATGCCGCCTTGGAATCTGTCAGCTTCACCGCCGCGCATAGCTCTTTCACGGCAGCCACTGATTTATCGAACATGGCCTTCTCTTCCTTATTGAGGGAAATTTCAACGATTTTCTCCACGCCCTGCGCGCCGATCACTGCCGGCACGCCCACGTATAAATCCTTTACGCCGAATTCGCCATTCAAATGCGCCGCCACCGGCAGAATGCGCTTCTTGTCGAAGAGATAGGCTTCCGCCATGCGGATGGCGCTGGCGGCAGGCGCGTAAAACGCCGAGCCGGTTTTTAGCAGTCCCACGATCTCGGCGCCGCCGTCGCGCGTGCGCTGGATAATGGCGTCCAGCTTTTCCTTGGAAAGCCAGCCCATGCGGATGAATTCCTTCAGGGGAATGCCGGAGACGGTCGTGTAATCCACCACCGGCACCATGGTGTCGCCGTGGCCGCCCAGCACGAAGGCATTGATATCGGAAATGGAGATGTGAAGCGCCTCGGCCAGGAAATAGGCGAAGCGCGAGGAATCCAGCACGCCCGCCATGCCCACCACTTTCGCGTGCGGCAGGCCGGAGACTTTCTGCATCGCCCACACCATGGCATCCAGCGGGTTGGTAATGACGATGACGAAGGCCTTGGGCGCATAATTGCGGATGCTCTCCCCCACCGTTTGAATGATGCCGGCATTGATGGCCAGCAGATCGTCGCGGCTCATGCCGGGTTTGCGCGGCACTCCGGCGGTGACGATCACCACGTCCGAGCCCTGAATGTCCTTATAATCGTTGGTGCCCTTCAGCTTCACATCCACCCCGTCCACCGCGGAAGCTTGCGAAATGTCCAGCGCCTTGCCCTGCGGCAGGCCTTCGGCAATGTCGAACAGCACCACATCACCCAGATTTTTCAATTCCGCCAGATGGGCCAGCGTGCCGCCGATCATGCCGGCGCCGATCAGGGCGATTTTCTTGCGTGTAGCCATACTCTCACCTCGCATGGGAAAAGATTCTAAGATTCCGATGCTATAGGCAATTGCTTAAATTGGTGTAAACAGGCAATGGTTTCTAGGGGCGGGTAATTTCTTAATTTTAATCAGCACTGAGGCGATGAATCAGCCAATTAGCCTAAGCGTACGACTGAAAAAAGGCCGGGAAGCGCCTCTTCTTTCCGGGTTTCCTTGGGTGATGGCGGCGGACATTGCCGATTCATCGGCGCTGGCGCTGGCGGAAAACGGCGAACTGGCGGAAATTCGGGGCACGCGTGATGCTTTTTTAGGCATCGGCTATTACAACCGCGCCTCCGCCATCGCCGTGCGGATGTTAACTCGGAGGCGTCAGCCTATCGATGTCGATTTTTTTATTCGACGGCTGCAGCATGCGTTGGAGCGGCGGCGGCCTCTCGGCGTGCCTTATTATCGTCTGGTGCATGCCGAGGGGGATTTGCTGCCCGGCCTGATCGTCGACCGCTTCGATCAGCATTGCGTGCTGCAGGTGGCAACGGCGGGCATGGAGCGCCTGCTGCCGCTGGTGCTGCAGGCACTGGATGCCGTCATTGCGCCCCAGGCGCTGCTGCTGCGCAATGATATTGCGGCGCGGACGAAAGAAGGCTTAGCCCAGGACGTAGCAATGTTGCGCGGTGAAATGCCCGCGCGTCTCGAAGTGCTGGAAAACGGCTGCCGCTATGTGGCCGATCCCTGGCGCGGCCAGAAAACCGGCTGGTTTTACGATCAACGCGACAATCGGCGCCTGGTCGCCGGCCATGCGTCCGGAAAGAGCGTGCTGGACCTCTTCTCGCATAGCGGCGGTTTTAGTCTGCTGGCCGCGCGCTCCGGCGCTTCCGCGATCACGCTGGTCGATAGTTCCCCACTGGCCCTGACGCTGGCCGAGGAAGCGGCAGCGCTGAATGGAGTTGCAGACCGCTGCACCTTTCTGCGGAACGACGTCTTCGCCGCCGGCGCGGCGCAGGCGCAGGCGCGGGTAACTTTTGATATCGTAGTGGCGGACCCGCCCGCTTTTATCAAAACGCGCAACGATATGGCAAGCGGCCTCAAGGGGTACACAAAGGTGGCGCGGCTGGCCGCTGCGCTGGTGGCGCCGGGCGGGTTGCTGATGGTATGCTCCTGTTCGCATCACGCCACACGCCCGCGCTTACGCGAGGCGGTATTGCACGGCGTGGCGCGGGTCGGGCGCGGCGTTGAAATCCTCGCCTTCACCGGCCATGCCCTCGATCATCCGGTGCATCCGCACCTGCCCCAGAGCGAATACCTGAAGGCCCTGCTGCTACGTCTTGAATAAGCCCTCCGCTTGCATTAACATGAGGAGGAAATGGAGAAACGCCCATGCTCAATGATTTCAAGGCATTCATCGCGCGGGGCAATGTGGTGGACCTGGCCGTGGGCATCATTGTGGGCGCCGCTTTCACCGGCATCGTCACCTCCCTGGTGGGTGACATCCTCATGCCCGTGCTGGGCGCGCTGACCGGCGGACTGGATTTTTCTAACCACTTCATCGCGCTGACGGGCCATTACGATACGCTGCAGGAGGCAAGAGCCGCAGGCGCACCCGTCATCGCTTACGGCCTGTTCCTGAATCACGTCATTAATTTCCTGATCGTATCCTTTGCCATTTTCCTTCTGGTGCGGCAGCTGCAGCGCTTTTACCGGACGCAAGCACCGGCGCCGACGACATCCGAAAAACTGCTGGCCGAAATCCGCGATCTGCTAAAGCAACGGTGAGGATTTATGCGCGACGTTTTCATTCCCCGTTTCGCGTTGGCTCTCACGCTTCTCGGGACAATGCCCTTTGTGGGCCTGAGCGTAGGCATTTCGCTGGATAAGGAAAATACGGAAGGGTTGCTCCAGCCGTTGTTCATTTATGGCGCGGTGATGCTTTCCTTTTTGGGCGGCATTCATTGGGGCTTCGCCATGACATTTTCTCACGCCGGGCAAACCGATGCCTCCCTATTGCTGCACGGCGTTAGCGTTCTTTTCGTGCTGGTGGCATGGGGGGTATTCTTCCTGCAGCAGCCCTATCTGCGCCTGCTGGCTTTCGCCTTTTTCTTCGCCGTCGCCTGGGGGGTGGACAGCCTGCTCTATTCGCATCAAATGATTCCTCTGTGGTACTTCAACCTTCGCGGCATCGTGACGCCCATCGTGGTGGTTTCCATGTATGTAGCTTATTTCAGCGTCATTTAAGAGGGACGCTTTACAGCGCCGCTCAACCACGCTACAAGGCGCTAGAACAACGCAGAGGTCATTATGGCAGGCGAAATCATCGTTCCCAATCTCGGTGAATCGGTCACGGAAGCAACGGTCTCCAAATGGTTTAAGAAGGTGGGCGATGCAGTGGCGCAGGACGAGCCGGTGGTAGAGCTCGAAACCGACAAGGTGACGATGGAAGTGAACGCACCTGCCGCCGGGGCGCTGAAAGAGATCACGGTCAAGGAAGGGCAGACGGTGGAAGTCGGCTCGGTGCTGGGTGTCATCGATGTCGGCGCTAAAGGTGCGTCCGCCCCGAAAGTGCCGCAGGAATCGGTAAACAGGTATCAGGAACCAGCTAAGCCTTCGGCTGCTCCGATGCCCGATAAGCAGCCCGGCCCTGCCGCGCGCAAGATGCTGGAGGAGACCGGCATCAACGCCGCCTCGCTGCAGGGCAGCGGCAAGGACGGGCGCGTCACCAAGGGGGACATCCTGGAATCGGCTTCCTCCGGCAAAGCGCAGCCACCTCAAGCCTCCGCCAAGCGCGAAGAGCGGGTGAAGATGAACAAGCTGCGCCAGGTCATCGCCAAGCGCTTGAAAGATTCGCAAAACACCGCCGCCATTCTTACCACGTTCAACGAAATCGACATGAGCAACGTGACGGCGCTGCGCAATGATTACAAGGACGCGTTCGAGAAAAAGCATGCCATCCGCTTGGGCTTCATGGGATTTTTCGTCAAGGCCGCCGTGCAGGCACTGAAGGAAATTCCTGCTGTCAATGCCAGCATCGAAGGCGACGAGATTGTCTATAAGCATTATTACGATATCGGCGTGGCGGTGGGAACGGATCAGGGCCTGGTGGTGCCGGTAGTGCGCAACTGCGACCAGCTCTCCCTGCTGGAGATCGAAGCGGAAATCGGCCGCCTGGCCAAGAAAGCGCGGGAAGGATCGCTCGCCATGAGCGACCTCTCCGGCGGCACGTTCACCATTTCCAACGGCGGCGTCTATGGCTCGCTGATGAGCACGCCCATCATTAACCCGCCGCAATCGGGCATTCTTGGCATGCATAAAACGGAAGAACGCCCCATCGCCGTCAAAGGTCAGGTGGTAATCCGCCCGATGATGTATGTGGCGCTTTCCTACGACCACCGCATCATCGACGGCAAGGAATCGGTCACCTTCCTGGTGCGGGTGAAAGAAGGCGTGGAAGATCCGCGGAGATTGATGCTGGGGCTATAGCATGGAACAGAATTTCGATCTCATTGTCATCGGCGGCGGCCCGGCGGGTTATGTCGGGGCGATCCGCGCGGCGCAGCTGGGCATGAAAGTGGCCTGCGTGGAAAAGCGCGGTGCGCTGGGCGGCACCTGCCTGAATATCGGCTGCATTCCTTCCAAGGCGCTGCTGAATTCCTCGCACAAATACGACGAGGCGAAGCATCATTTCGCCGCCTTCGGCATCAAGGCCAGCGTGGAACTGGATTTGCCCGCCATGCTGAAGCAGAAAGACGATGTGGTGAGCGGCCTCACCAAGGGCATCGAGGGATTATTCAAGAAGAACAAGGTGACGTATCTCGTGGGCGCGGGCGCCATTTCTGGCCCCGGCCGGGTCACCGTGGACGGCAAGGACACGCTCTCGGCCAAAAATATCCTGATCGCCACCGGCTCGGAATCGATGCCGCTGCCGGGAGTGGAGATTGATGAAAAGCGCATCGTCACCTCCACCGGCGCACTCACGCTTTCTGCCGTGCCGCAGCACCTGGTGGTGGTGGGCGGCGGCTATATCGGCCTGGAGATGGGCTCGGTATGGAAGCGCCTGGGTGCGAAAGTGACAGTGGTGGAGTTTTTGGACCGCATCACCCCCGGCATGGACGCGGAGGTGGCCAAAGCCTTCCAGCGCGTGCTGGAAAAGCAGGGCTTCGCCTTCAGGCTCGGCACCAAAGTCACCGGAGCGAAAACGGATGCCAACGGCGTTACGCTGAATGTGGAACCGGCCAAGGGCGGCGCGGCCGAGTCCATTGCCTGCGACGTGGTACTGGTGGCCATCGGCCGCCGGCCCTACACGCAAGGCCTGGGCCTGGAAAAAGCGGGCATCGCGCTGGATGAGCGCGGACGCATTAAGGTGGATGTGCATCTGCGCACCTCCGCGCCTAATATTTACGCGGTGGGCGATGTCATCGCCGGGCCGATGCTGGCGCACAAGGCGGAGGAGGAAGCGGTGGCCGCCGTTGAAATCATGGCGGGGCAAAAGGGACACGTGAATTACGATGTCATTCCCGGCGTGGTCTATACGCATCCCGAAGTGGCCAGCGTCGGCAAAAGCGAGGAAGAGGCGAAGACCGCAGGCATTGAATACAAAGTCGGCAAATTTCCCTTTCTGGCCAACAGCCGCGCCCGCGCCGTAGGCGACAGCGAAGGCTTCGTCAAGATCATCGCCGACGCCAGAACCGACCGCGTGCTGGGCGTGCATATCCTGGGGCCGGAGGCGGGCACGCTGATTCATGAAGCCTGCGTGGCGATGGAATTCGGCGCATCCTCGGAAGATATCGCCCGCACCTGCCACGCCCATCCCACGCTCAGCGAGGCGGTTAAGGAAGCGGCGCTGGCGGTGCTTGGCCGCGCCGTGCATATCTGAATTTTCCGCCTCAAACCGGCCTCTTTTTAATGGTCCATTTATATGGCAAGGCGGTTTTGCCATCGCCCCTTTAGGCGCATCTTGGGATAATATTACAGTGCTACGCATGCGTAGCACTTTCATGAAAGAGAGGCTGTATGAACAAGGTCACAGGGTCCATCAAGGAAAGCGCCGGATTCGTTGAAGAGGAAGTCGGCGAGAAGCTGAACGATCCCAAGATGGCCCAGAAGGGCCGGGATCTTCGCAACGAGGGCCGCATCGAGCAAGGCAAGGCGCCTAAGCTGACCCCTCCCGGCACCGGCCATTACGAAAATTCCAAAGAAGAGATAGAAGAATAAGTCCTTTGCACCCAAGCGCCGCCTTCGGGCGGCGCTTTTTTATGCCAGCTGCCAGTCCTGGGTGCATCTCGTACCGCTGCCCTGCGCCGGAACACCTTAAACACCCCCTATTCTAAAACTATCGAGGAACACGGAACGTTTTCCTTCCGCGCGCCTTGCTTGCCGCTCCA
>JAFATP010000100.1 GCA_019243895.1 Alphaproteobacteria bacterium | reverse complement strand
GGATCGTTTTGCGGATATCGGCACCATGAGTCGCCATGAAATCCCGGTATAGCGCCTGGTTCTCTTCAGTGAAAAGGTTTTCACGGAGACGGTTATTGACCGCATCGTTTGAAGGCCTTAACGCATGCGGCGGGTGGTCTGAAGCTTCCAGCGTATTTTTTACCGTTTTTCGATAAAAGGATTTAACCTGCTCTTCAAACTCCTTTCTAATTTGCGGCATCCGCAAGGAATTGCGCAGAATGGGCAGCGCCCACTGAGAATCGGGCGGCAAATCCCCGGTCAAAACGGCGGCGTCAAAGGAGAAAGGGGATACGGACATCGCCGGGCATTATGCCATAGGGAAACCAGATGTTAAATATTTTTTACCATCGCTGCCAGGCGGCACCATTCCTCCACCGAAAGCTGTTCCGGCCTTCGTTGCGGGTCGATGCCGGCCGCCGTCAGCAGCGCTTCTCCGCCCAGCGGCCGGAGGCTGGCGCGCAGCATCTTGCGGCGCTGGCCGAAGCCTGCCGCCAATACTTTTTCCAGCATGGGCCTGGCGGCGGGGGAGAGCGGTTCCGGCCGGGGCGTGAGCACGATCACTGAGGAATGAATCTTCGGCGGCGGTGAAAAAGCGCCCGGCGGCAGGTCGAACGCGGGCTGCACGCGGCACAGCCATTGCGCGAGCACGGACAGCCGCCCGTAAGCTTTGCCGCCGGGCGCGGCGGCGATGCGTTCGGCCACCTCTTTTTGAAACATCAGGGTAAGGAAGGCGTAGCATTGCGGGTTTTCCGCAATCTCCTTCAGCCATTGCAGCAGCAGCGCCGTGCCGATATTATAAGGCAGATTGGCGATGACGGCGCGCGGCGCCGGTGTGCGTTGCGGCAAATCCACCGCCAGCGCATCCGCCTCGATCACGTGCAGCTGCGGATATGCTTTCTGCAATTCCGCCAGCGCCGCCACGCAGCGCGCGTCCTTTTCAATGGCATGCACATGCTTCGCTCCCGCCTCCAGCAGCGCCCGGGTAAGCCCTCCCGGGCCCGGCCCGATCTCGATGACGTTCAGCGCGGAAAGGCTGCCGTTAATCCGGGCGATTTTCGCCGTGACATTGCCATCCAGCAGGAAATGCTGCCCCAGCGATTTCTTGGCGTCCACACCGTAACGGGCGATGACGTCTTTAAGCGGGGGAAGCGGGGTCAAACGTCGGCATCGGCCTGCTCACCGGGCGGCACTTCCTCCAATGCATAGCCGGCGGAACGCACGGTGCGGATGATGTCCGGCTGGCGGCCGTCATAATCCAGCCCCTTGCGCAGGCGGCGGATATGCACGTCCACGGTGCGCAGCTCCACGTAAATGTCATGGCCCCACACCGAATCCAGCAATTGCTCGCGCGAAAACACCCGCCCGGGATGCTCCAGCAGATAGCGCAGCAGGCTGAACTCGGTGGGGCTTAAATGAATCTCGGCGCCGTTGCGCGACACTTTATGGCCTGAAACATCCATCACGATGCCGGCGTATTCCAGCGTCTTTTCCGTTAAGGCCGGGCGGAAGCGGCGAAACACGGCGCGGATGCGCGCAATCAGCTCGGCGGGCGAAAACGGCTTGGTCAGATAATCATCCGCTCCGGCGTCCAGCCCGCGAATGCGGTCGCCTTCCTCGCCGCGCGCGGACAGCATGATGATGGGCGTGGCCTTCGTTTCGGGGTTCCAGCGCAGCTGCTTGCACACGTCGATGCCGCTCATGGACGGCAGCATCCAGTCCAGCACGATGATGTCCGGCTTGACCTCTTTGACCATGGAAATGGCTTCCTCGCCATCATCCGTGGAATAGACGCGAAAGCCCTCGCGCTCTAAATTATAGCGCAGCAGCGTGACAATAGCCGCCTCGTCTTCTACAATAAGCACCGATGTTTCCACAGGCTTTCAGACCTCCGGAGCGTCCGTTTATTGGAAACTTAACCTAACATACACTACTTAATAGCGAGTTAAAACAGGTAATTCAGGGATTTGAAAGGGCAGTATGCACCCCGCGCTCAAACTGGCATTGGATCTGGCGCCGCTTGCCGCATTTTTCATCGGCTTCCGGTTGGGCGGCCTGATGGCCGCCACCGCTGCGCTGTTGGTCATTACGGCGCTGGCGCTTGCCGTCAGTTATATTAAGGAAAAGAAAATCTCCCCCATGCCGTTGCTGACGGGCGGCTTGGTGGCGGTGTTCGGAGGGTTGACGCTGGCGCTGCACGATGAGGTCTTCATCAAGATGAAGCCCACCCTGTTGAACACGCTTTTCGCCGTTTTGCTGCTGGGCGGGGTCTATCTGCGCCGCCCGGCGCTGAAATATCTGCTCGGCTCCGCTATTCGCATGGATGCGGCGGGTTGGCGGATATTATCGCTGCGCTGGGCTCTGTTCTTCTTATTTCTCGCCGGCCTTAACGAGGTGGTGTGGCGTAATTTCCCCACGGAGTTCTGGGTGAATTTCAAGGTATTCGGCATGTTCAGCCTGACGCTGCTCTTCACTCTGTTGCAAATTCCGCTGATGAAGCGGCACGCCCTGCCGCAGAAAGAGGAGCCGTAAATCTTCCCGCGCGCGGCGGAGCGCTTCATTGCTAGGCAAGGGCTTCCTGATGGCGGTCCCGGTAAAAGAAAAGCGCGATTAAAGACACCACCGCGCAGGCCATCACGTAATAAGCGATGGCATATTTATTGCCCGTGACATGCACCAGCCATTCGCACACCATCGGCGCCGTGCCGCCGAACAGCGCCGCGCAGATATTGTAGGAAAGCGCCATGCCGGTGTAGCGCAGCCGCGTCGGGAAGATTTCCACCAGCAGCGCCGGCACCGGGCCGATATAAAATCCCACCATGATCGCAAACAGCACTTGTGCGATGACAATGGAAGAAAACGCCGGCTGCAATAACAGGTGGAAGATGGGATAGGTGAGGAGCAGGAAGGCGAGGGCGAATAAGGAGAGTATTTTCTTGCGTCCCACCCGGTCGGAAAGCCACGCCGAAAAGGGCGACAGCACCAGCAGGATCAGCATATTGATGGTGTTCAGCAGCAGCGCCTCTTCCTTGCTGCGGTGCAGGCTGTGCTCGGTGAAAGTGATGAAATAGGCCGACAGAAGGTAAAACGGCATGGTCACGGTAATGTAAATGCCGATGGCCTGGGCGATATGTTTGCGCTCATGCCGCAGCACGTCCTTGACGGGCGTCTGAGAGAGAATGCCGCCCTGCTTGGCGGCTTCGTAAGTGGGGCTTTCCTCGCAATGCTCGCGTATGTAAAAGCCGATGAAACCGATGACGATGCCGAGCAGGAAAGGGATGCGCCACCCCCAGCTTTCGTATTGCGCGTCGGAGAGCGGCGCCTTGACGATGCTGGCCACCACGGAGCCGAGCAGAAAACCGATCACCAGGCTCGCCACCGAGGCGCTGCCGACCAGCCCGCGGCGGTCCGGCGGCGAATGCTCTACCAGGAAAGTGATGGAGCCGCTGAACGCGCCGCCCAGCGAGAGGCCTTGCAGCACGCGGATGAGGGTCAGCAGCATCGGCGCCCAGATGCCGATCTGCGCGTAGGTGGGAAGCAGGCCGATGCAGCCGGTGGGAATCGCCATTAAAAAGATCGACAGCACCAGCGCCGTTCTGCGCCCCAGCCTGTCGCCGATCACCCCGAAAAGAATGCCACCGAAAGGACGCGCCACAAAGCCGACGGCGAAAATGCCGAGCGTGGCCAGCAGATGCGCCGCTTCATTGCCCGCCGGGAAAAACAGCTTGCTGAAGATAAGCGTCATATACGCGTAGAGCGCGTAATCATACCATTCGAGCCCATTGCTGAGCATTCCGGAAATGATGATTTTGCGCACTTTCTAGCCCTGACCGTTCAATAAGAAGTTGCGCACTATAACAATTTCCTCCTCGCGCATCAATGCCGGCGCATGACCGGTATTGGCAATCTCCGCCAGCTCCACGTGCGTGCGCGAAGCGGTCATCGCCAGCGCCGTCTCATGCGAAAGAATGTCCGATTGCTCGCCGCGCATGATCAGGGTGGGGCAGGCGGTGCGGTTCCATAATTCCCACAGATCCACGTCCTGAATCTTGTCAGGATCGGCAAATGGCGCGGCAAGCGCGGGGTCGTAAGCAAGCGCCGCCTTGCCGCCGGGAAGGGCGCGCAGGGAATGCGCGAATAAATGCCGCCACTGCGCTTCCTCGGTGAATCCGAACGAAGCATAATTGCTGCGCAGCGCCTCTTCCGCCGCTTGGCGGCTGGGAAACTCCGTGCGGCCCATATAATCGCCGATGCGCTTTAAGCCTGCGGCGGGAATGAATGCGCCGACATCGTTCAGCACCATCCGCCCCATGCGCTGCGGCAGGGTGGCGGCCAGCATCATGCCTAAGATGCCGCCCATGGAAGTGCCCACCCAGTCGGCCTGCGCCACGTTGGCGCTGTCCATCAGCGCCAGCAGATCGCTTAAGTACACGGTATTGGTGTACAGCGCCGCATCCGCCAAGGCGTCACTCATGCCGCGTCCCGGCATGTCCGGGCAGAGAATGCGGTAATCGCCCGCCAGCGCTTGCGCCAGGGAATCGAAATCGCGGCCGTTGCGGGTGAGGCCATGCACGCAGATCAGCGTTCTTGCATTATGCACGTCCCCCCATTCCCAGTAAGCGATGCGGTGCGGCACCGGCGACGGCGACGTGTGATATTGCAGGGCGGGGATGCTCATATTGGCAACCCCGCGTGCGGCGGAACGACCAGCTTATCCATATTAACCCATGTGCCTAAGGCGTGCATGCGGGGAAACGCCTCCACCTTATCCGTAAGCGGCTGTTCGTTCCAGTTCCGGCGCTTATCCCCAGATGCGTCTGCGGTATCCTGTTCCACTTGGCACTGTAACTTCGCCTGCTCCCATTCAGGGTTTGCGCCGCCGATGATGACGGCAATGGATCGGCCCTTCAACAAATTACGTGGCGTATTGAGCAGCGCCGCCAAGGACGTGCCTGCCGATAATTCCGCCGTATATTCATGCAATGGGTCTTCGCCCGCGTGCGGCTTCAGGATATCCATTGCCATCAGCGTGGCGTATTCGATCATTTCTGCGGTGACGGTGGCAACGCCCGACTGGCGATTCGCAAGAATCTGGTGCGGCAGATCGCCTATTTTACTGACGTTGATGCCGCCCGCTACCGGCCGGTTCTTATAATGGGAAACAGGCCTGCTTTCCGCCCCGGTGGGCATGAGGGCGCGGACAGCGGAAGGAACGTAAAGCGGTTCGACGGCGATAATGCGGGTCTTATTGCTATCGTGCCCGGCGGCGATTTCCAGCCCCGCCGCCAGCCCACCGCCACCGCAGGCGGCATAGATATAATCCGGCGTGCAGTGGCGAAAAATCTCTATCCCCAGCGTGCCCTGCCCTGCGATCACGCGCGCATCATCGAATGGCGGAATGAATTGGGTAGCTCTTTTCCCGTCGGCGAATTCCGTGGCAATGCGTTTGGTGTCATCAAAGGTTTTCCCCTGCTTGCGAACTTCAACGAAACGGCCACCCAGCACCCGGGTATTTTCCACCTTATTTTCCGGCGCGGTTTCCGGCACGAAAATGATTGCCTTATCCCCTTCCTTCAACTGGCCCCGCTCGCCGGCGCGCCGCACGGCTGCCGCCACGCCTTGCGCATGATTGCCTGCACTGGCGGTGACGAAGGTAATCGCTTCCTCTCCTTGCCGTGCGTCCAGCGCGCAGAATATGGCGTTCGCCGCGCCGCGCAGCTTGAACGTGTTGCCGGCGTGTTGTGCACCCTCCATTCCCAGGGGATGGGGTGTGTCGACCACGAACATCACTTCCTTGGCGCCAAGCGCCTCCGCCAGTTCCGGAACCGGAATAACGCGTGCTTCGGGAATATGGCCTTTCAGTCGCGCGGCGGCGGCCTGAAGATCTTGGTACGTCACCGCAGGCGAAGCGTCGGTCAAGCGCTCGCTCCCAGCCACACCTTCTGCCCTTTTTTACGCTCGCTGTCGGATTTCAGCTGGCCGCAGGCGGCCAGAATATCGCGGCCGCGCGGCGTGCGGATGGGGGCGGATAGGCCCGCTGCCGCCAGGATATCCGCGAAGGCGTGCATGCGGTTGTTGGACGAGCATTCGTAAATCGCTCCCGGCCACGGGTTGAAGGGAATCAGATTCACCTTGGCGGGAATGCCGCGCAGCAGCCGGATCAGCTCGCGCGCATCGGCGTCGGTGTCGTTGACGCCTTTCAGCATCACATATTCGAAGGTGATGCGCCGGGCGTTGGAAGCGCCCGGATAGGTGCGGCAGGCCTCGATCAGCTCGGCAATCGGATATTTCTTGTTGATCGGCACCACCACATCGCGCACCTCATCGGTGACGGCATGCAGCGAGATGGCCAGCGATGAGCCGATCTCCTGGCCTGCCCGCGGGATCATCGGCACCACGCCGGCAGTGGAAAGCGTGACACGGCGCTTGGACAGCGCGATGGCGTCACCGTCCATGGCGATGGCCAGCGCCGACTTCACATTGTCGAAGTTATAAAGCGGCTCGCCCATCCCCATCATCACGATGTTGGTGACCTTGCGTCCGGGCGCGGTGGAGGGCCAGTCCTCGAGCGTGTCCTTGGCGATCAGGATCTGCCCCAGGATTTCGTCCGGGTTGAGATTGCGTACCAGCTTCTGCGTGCCGGTATGGCAGAAACGGCAGGTCAGGGTGC
>JAFATP010000098.1 GCA_019243895.1 Alphaproteobacteria bacterium | reverse complement strand
AAGGAAACAAAAGGAGGGAAACCATGATCGACCAACTGCACGCGGTTCAGGAAACAGCCGCGCCGTCCGCTGCCAAACCGCTGCCGGCGCCGCGCAACGCCTGGTATCGGGATTTAACGCATTGCCGCCTCATCGTGCATCTGCTGTTCAAGCATATGCGCTTCGCCATGGAAGAGGGCGATGAAGCGGAAGCCGCCCCTGCCGTTGACCCGGTGCGCCATGCGCAGCTCTTCGGCACCAAGGGCGCCATTTCCGAGGCGGCGGTGACGCTTTCCCATTTGCTGATGAAGCTGCACGCTTTCGAGCGCGAGACGCGGCCGGAGATGTTCACCGCCTCCGCCGCAACGCCGCTGACGGAAGAGGACATCGCCATCATCAAGCGCTATGTCGGGCAGCCGTAAGCGGCGTCATGGAGGAAGAGCCCCAGGCCGCGCGCGCGGCCTATCATCGCCTGCTGCGGCAGGATTTCGCCAGCTTCATCGCCAAGGCGTTCGCCACCATCTGCCCCGGCACCGGTTTCGTGCCGGGCTGGCACATCGAGCTGCTGGCCGAATATCTGGAAGCGGCGCGCAAAGGCCAGATCACGCGGCTGATCGTGAATCTGCCGCCGCGCAGCCTGAAATCCGTCTGCGTCAGCGTGGCGTGGCCCGCATGGATTCTTGGGCATGACCCGGCGGCGCGCATCCTGGCCGCCAGCTATTCGGCAAACCTCGCGCTGAAGCACTCGCTGGATTGCCGCCAGATAGTGCAGTCGGAGTGGTATCGGCAGGTGTTTCCCGCCACGCGGCTTTCGCGCGAGCAGAACGAGAAGCATAAATTCATGACCACGCGCTTCGGCTTCCGCCTTGCCACGTCCGTGGGCGGCACGCTGACCGGCGAGGGCGGCGGTTTTCTGCTGATGGACGATCCGCTGAATCCCGCGCAGGCCGCCTCCACGGTGGAGCGCGAGCGCGCCAACGCCTGGTTCGACCACACCTTTGCCAGCCGCCTGGACGACAAGCGCACCGGCGTGATGGTGCTGGTGATGCAGCGGCTGCACGCGGCGGATCTCACCGCGCATCTGATGGAAAAAGGCGGATGGGACTGCGTGCGCCTTCCCGCCATCGCGCCGGAGGCGGCGATCCACGATTTCGGCCGCGTCTGCGTGCTGCGCGAAGCGGGCGAGCCGCTGCATGCGGCGCGCGAGGACGTGATGCTGCTGGAGCGCGCCAGGAAGGAGCTGGGCAGCCATGCGTTCGCCGCGCAATATCAGCAGGAGCCGGTGCCGCGCGACGGCGGATTGTTCAAGCCGTGGTGGCTGATGCGTTTCGATGCCCCGCCCGCATCCGCCACCATCGTGCAAAGCTGGGACACCGCCATCAAAAGCGGCGAGCAGCACGATGCAAGCTGCTGCCTCACCTTTGCCGAAAGCCAGGGCGGATGCTACCTGCTGGACGCGCTGACCTTGCGCGCGGAATATCCGCAGCTGAAGCGCGCGGTGCTGGCGCAGGCGGAGCGCTTTGCGCCGCAGGCGATATTGATTGAAGACAAGGCCAGCGGCCAGCAGCTATTGCAGGATCTGAGATGCGAAACGCCGCTGCCGCTGATTGCGGTGCTGCCCAGGGGCGATAAATTCACCCGCGCCGCCGCCGCTTCCGCGCAGGTGGAGGCGGGCAGGCTGAAGCTGCCGAAGGCGGCGCTGTGGCTGGCGGAATTCGAGCATGAGCTGTTGGCCTTCCCCAACGGCGCGCATGATGATCAGGTGGATGCGCTGTCGCAATATTTCGAATGGACGCGCGGCCGCGCCACCGGCTTTCCAGCGCTGCGGCAGATTTAGCGCCTCGGTCTGTGGCGGGCGCGCGGCAGAAAGCTGTTTATAGCACTCTTGCAACATTCAAAGAAAAACCTGCCATCCATTAATGTGAAATTAATTATATTTTAAAATATAGATACTAACATATGACTAATAGATTAATATATGTGAGGTGTCTAAGGCATGGATACGACGCAAGAAAATAACTTCGAGCGTACCGGCCCGCGCCGGGTGAAACTGCCGCAGCGCACGGATGCCTATCGATCGCGTGGAACAAAAATCATGGGACTGGCCGACAAGCTGCGAGGGCCTTTACTTGAATCATTGGCTGATTATCGCAATAAGGACGGATTACCCTTTCCTCCGTCGCGTGTACATGCCATCGCGCTAAACATGGCGCAGTATATTGTAAAACGCGTGGAAGGCGAGGCCTAGTGAATAATAGACAACTCATAGATGAGGCGCTTCGGCATACGATCAATGGGGGAGGGTATGAGCCGCTCTCGGATGAGCGGTTAAATGCAATGACAGAGCTTATGGCCCAAAGAGTTGATATAAAGAAAGCGCTCCAACCGCCGAATAATATGCAAAAATAATCGCTTATCATTTTTTTTCAAAAAAATGCATTTTTCCTCTTCCGGATATATCCTAATCCGCTTATAGCATTAATTATACGCTCGATGAATTGCGCGCAGCATCAAAACTAACTGCCGGTTCGGGCCTTTCACTTTTTTCCAAGGATATTCCCATGTCAGACGCCACGCCCGCCAAGGCGCGCTCGCTGCTTGCGCGCGTCAATCCGTTCGCCAAAGCGATGGCGCGCAAGGATTCAGGCGATTGCCTGCCGCCGTTCGCCGCCCGCACGTATATGGTAACGCCGGGCCAGGCGGTGTGGATGGAGCGGGACTATATCCGCTTCTCGCAGGAGGCTTACGTGCGCAACGTCATCGCCCACCGCGCGATTGCGATGGTGGCGGGCGCGGCTTCCAGCGTGCACGTCAAAACCTTCGCTCTCAGCCCGCGCGGCGGCGCGCGGCGGGAGCTGCGCTCGCATCCGCTGCTCACATTGCTCGGCCAGCCGAACCCGGCGCAGAACGGCCACGCGTTTTTCAACGCGCTTTATCATCATCGGCTGATCAGCGGCAATGCGTTTGTGCAAGCCGCCGGACCGAAGGATCAGCCGCCGCAGGAACTCTATATTTTGAGGCCGGACCGCATGTCCATCATCGCGGGCAAGGGCGGCATTCCCGCCAGCTACCGCTACACCCTGAGCGGCCAGATCACCGATTTCCGCATCGACCCGCTCACCTGGCAGTCGCGCATCCTGCACCTGAAACACTTTCACCCGCTGAATGACTGGTATGGGCTCTCGCCGGTGGAAGCCGCCGCCTACAGCATCGACCAGCACAACATGGCGGGCGCGTGGAACCAGGCGCTGCTGCAAAACGGTGCGCGGCCTTCCGGCGCGCTGGTGGTGACCACGGACGGCGCGCATTCCGGCAAGCTCAGCGAAGAACAATACTGGCGCATCAAGCGGCAGATAGACGAGCAGTTCTCCGGCCCGGTGAACGCCGGCAGGCCGCTGCTGCTGGAAGGCGGGCTGGATTGGAAAGAGCTTTCACTGTCTCCCAAAGACATGGATTTCCTGGAAACCAAGCAATCCGCCGCGCGCGACATCGCGCTGGCCTTCGGCGTTCCGCCGCAGATGCTGGGCATTCCCGGCGACAGCACTTACGCCAATCTTCAGGAAGCAAGGCTCGCGCTGTGGGAGCAAACGGTGCTGCCGCTGGTGTGCGACACGCTGGAAGGATTAAGCCGCTGGCTGGAGAATTTTTACGGCGCCGCGCTGGAACTGAAGCCCGATATCGGCGCTATCCCGGCGCTGGCGGCGCGCAATCAGATGATCTGGGACCGCGTGGAGAAGGCATCTTTCCTCACCGACGACGAAAAACGCGCCGCCGTTGGCTATGGGCCGAAAGGAAGTCGTCCCTCAGGGGGCGCCTAACATTTGCGCACGTTCCTGCGTGACGATAGCATCAATCTTTTTGTTGGTGCGTGCGCAAAGAGATTTAATGCTTTCGCAACCGGCGGCGTTGACTTCCAGATTCTCCGCCAGCGCTTCAAAGTACTTTTGCGCGCGTCCGGAGTCGAACTCAAGCTTCGCATCGGTGGTCCGGGAAGGATCGAAAGCCGCAGCGATGTGATGGTAAATGACCGGGTCTGCCAACCCGTGCGCGGCGAGATGGTTAAGCAATGCCTGCTCAAATTTATCGCGTGTGTCCAGGCTGGTCTGGGCATTCATAAGAGAGTGGGACGAAACGCTTTGTCCTTGCTCTTCCTTGATGACGGCCCGAATGTAGGAAATCACCTTCTCCGTGATCTGCTTTTGATGGTTCAGCGCCCGTCCCACCTTATCGACATGCAGCGAAAGCTCGTCGATTTTATTCTTCGTGTCATTAATAATGGCGTCGGCGGCTTCCTTTTGCATATCGGTGCCAAGTAGACCGATGCCATCATCAAGATAGAAACAGGAAGGCTCCTCTTTGAAATAGTCCCGTGTCGCTCGATAGTGATCCTCGCCCTGCCAGGCGCTCTGAAAGTAAGTGACATCTTCGCGCGCATAACGTTCCTCTTCGTCGTCGGAAAAAAACTTGGGAATGTATTCATGAACGATTTCGCTAAGCGAGGTTGCCTCCCGCGCGCTTTCTTGCGGCTCAATGGTGGGGTCCAGTACCCATTCCACTCCGCTTTCCTTAAATTTCTCCAGCGTCCGTTGGATACGGTTAAATATCTGCCTGTAGAGACGCACTTCTTGTTCCTGCATGGGACGCCTCTTAATCAATAAGAATAATACTATAGCCCATTTATGACGCTGGCGCAAAGTTCGAGTTCCGCCGTCTGAAAACTTGCTCAAGCCTTTGTGCGAAAGCGCGGGGATTTTCCGACAACTCCGCCCCGTCTTTACCGGCGAAACTCATACATTACTTTCTTGTTAATCTTGCTTAATACTGTCTATAGAAATGCGGCGCACAAAAACCAAATGACAAAATGATGACAATTATCCCCGCATGCGTTATGAAAAATCATGGATCTGCGCAACACCCCGCTGCATTTCGGGTTGATCGCCCGCGTTTTTCACTGGCTGATGGCGGTGCTGATCATCGTCATGCTGATGGCGGGGCTTTACATGACGGAAATGCCCAGCGGGCCTTCCAAGCTGCAGATTTTCGGGCTGCATAAATCCACCGGCATTCTCATCCTGATGTTGGCGGCGGCTCGGCTCACCTGGCGCTTCACCAATCCCGTGCCGCGCCTGCCGCCGGGCCTGCCGCGCCTCGTTTATTTCGGCGCCCATGCCTCGCACGGGCTGCTGTATGCCTGCATGTTCGCCATGCCGCTCACCGGCTGGGGCCTGTCCTCGGCGGGCGGCAGGCCGGTCTCGTTTTACGGGCTGTTTGTGCTGCCCGATCTGGTGGGGCCTGACAAGGCGCTCGGCCGCACGCTGGCCGGTGCGCATGAATGGATCGCTTATTTCCTGATCGGGCTGATTGCGCTGCATGCGGCGGCGGCGCTGTGGCATCAATTCGTCCGGCATGACGGCGTGCTGACGCGCATGACAAGCGCAATCCTGCTGCTGTGCGTGCTGTTGCCGCCGGCGCTCCGCGCCGATGAGCCGCCCGCGCATTTCACGCTGGTGCCGGAGAAAAGCTCGCTGCGCTTCGTGGCCAACGAGAACGGTGCGCCGGTGGAGGGCCAGTTCAACCATTTCACGGCGGATATCCTTTTTTCGCCCGACCACCCGGAGGCCAACCGCGTGGAAGCGGAGGTGGACCTGGCAAGCGTCGCCTCGGCTAATGACGACATGGCACGGGAGCTGCCGGGTAAAGACTGGTTTGACGCGGCGCAGTTCCCCCAGGCGGTGTTCCGCAGCGTGAAGTTTCACGCGCAGCCGCCCGCGCCGGGCAACCCCTTAAGGGAATATTATATTGACGGCACGCTGACGCTGCACGGCGTGAGCCAGCCGGTGACGGTGAATATGACGCTGGAGCATTATGATGCGCAAAGCGCGGTTGCCAGCGGCACGTTCACCGTGTCGCGCAAGGCTTTCGGCGTTGGCTCCGGCCAATGGAAAGACGCCAGCGCCATCCGCGACGAGGTGACGGTGAAGTTCCGCATCGCGGCGAAGCGTTCCGTGCTATAGCTGCACCTTCGGGAAGCTGATCAAAATATCGGCGGCTTTATTCAACTTCTGATATGTATATTCGTCATACGCCTGAAGCATCTGCTGGCTGACCGTTTTTAGTGCGTTTGGATCCAACCCCAGTGAATTCATCTCCATCCCTTGATTCGCCGCGCGAGTCAGCACCTGGGAGGCGTTAAGCAGGGTTTGCGGCAGTTTTTTTAGAGCGCGCAGATTTATTGGCTCTTCCGCTTGCCTGCGCCGCCTTGCGAGATGGGCTTCTGCAGCGGAATAATCTTTACCGCCAGCGGCCTCCGCCCGCTGATCCCGCTGCTCCAATCCCTGATTGCCCAGGTAGCGGATGACGCCCAGCGCGTTTTCCAGGTCCTGTGCCACAAAATAATCATCAGAAGTGAGGTGCACAGCTTTGTTTAATTCACCGGTAGCGGGAATCACATCTTGCAGAACCTTCAATTGTTCCAGATGTTCCGAGAGCTTATGGTTTGCCACGAACTGAGTAAGCTGTTCTCCGACCCTCTGCGGTTCTGCCGTCAATCGCGCCGGAGTGGCTCGGGCTGTCCAGTCGCCTTGCGTATTTGGATTGGTCATTTGCTCTCCCGGTTAATAAATATTAATATACATTTATATAAAATTTTATACAAGTTAAGAAATTGTTACAATCAATGGGAGTTGCCATGCATTACGAACGCAAGATCGGCGCGAGCATGCGCGAGCGCAAAAAGCTGGCAGTGCCGCTGACGCTCAAATCGCTGGACGAATCCGGCCGGTTCGCCGGCTATGCCAGCGTGTTCGGCGTGGTGGACGCGCAGCGCGACATCATGCTGCGCGGCGCATTCGCCGATTCCATTCGCGGCCGCGCTGCGCAGGTGCGCCTGCTGTGGCAGCACAAGCAGGATGAGCCGATCGGCTATTTCACCGAAATGTTCGAGGATGCGCGCGGCCTGTATGTGGAAGGCCGCCTGTTGCCGGAAGTGGCCCGGGCCCGCGAGGCCCTCGCGTTGCTGAAAGCCGGGGCGCTGCGCGGGCTTTCCATCGGCTATTCACCCACCCGCTATACTGTGGACCCCGAAACCGGGGTGCGGCGCCTCAGCGCGGTGGATTTATGGGAAGTCTCGCTGGTGACCTTCCCCGCCAACGCCCAGGCCGAGGTGACGGTGGTGAAGGCTAAATCGATTGATATCCAAATGCTTGCGCTGGTGCGGGCGGTGGAGCGGGCCATTCAAGCGTGCCATATATGGGAAATTAAATAAAATCCGGTTATACTAAAGATATGGCAGACGAGTTAGAAGAAGAAATAGTTCCTCCAAGCACTGAATGGACAGATCGGTATCGCTCATATGGAGGACCGGCGAGCAAGGGGGGGCGTTTTGAGCAGACCCTGATTTTTATCGATAGCAACGAGGTGACGCCCGAGCTTGTGGATAAGGCGCGGCTGGTGGCTGATTTCGCCGCCCGATGCAGCTATAAGGACATGAAGGAATTATGGTTTGAGTCTTATACGGCGGAACAATTTAATGGGGCGTTGAAACCGGATGTCGCCGCCGCGCGCGCTCAAGCGGCAGCGGCCCGATATGGAATGGCCGAGCGCCGCACTCAAGAGCTGATGAAAAGGATAGGCGAAGGCCGTATTTACCAGCCGGAGTCCAACGAAGCGGATATTGATTTCCGCGACGATATCAGACGCATATTGCAGAGCATTGATCTTGGCGTGCTAAAGCCCGAGCAAAAAGAGAACGTGCAATATGTGGCATCTATTTTGAAACGTACCCGGCATAATCAAGTGGTCGATCCTCCAAGTATCGACTTGGCGGCATGGCAGGGCGATGAGGAGATCTTTCATGCGCTGTATGCCAATAGCAAGGTGCGTAGCCTGATTAAGCGCGCTTATGAAAAAGAGCAGGAAGGCACCGGCAAGCCTTTTACCTTTAACCGTGCCGATCTCGCATTGCTTTCCGAACTGGAAAATCAATTCAGCGCTGTCCTCAATAAACCCGATCCGTCATCCCCCAAACGCTGGATTGTCGTGACCAAGGATAAAATGATAAAACGCAATGCGGAGGTGGCCGCACAAGAAGGTGGGAAAGAGAAAGAAGTGAGCATTGTTGACGGCATTACATTCGCTGATTATTTGCACACGCAAGCCATGGTGATCGCCGGACGGTTTGAACATCTACGGCAATTGCAAGGCAAGGACAAGGTGGAAGACCTTTTCTCTGCTGCAGATAAGGCGGATTGGCGGGAGTTCATCGCAGCGTTTGAAATTTCGGAAGCCGATTTGCCGGTCTTATCCGCTAAAGCGACTCACGCCGCTGCCGCGGAAACATTCCGTCTGAAACAGGAAGGATCGGAGAGTAAGTCTCTTTAACCTACTCCTCAAACCCATATTCGTCCTTCATCTTCTTCTTAATGTCATCCGGCGGGTCCTGGCCCCGCTATTCATAAATATGCCGCCGGTGCCCGACATGCAAAACGAGCACAATCAGTTTTTCTTTTTCAATGCGGCAGACAATGCGATAGTCGCCAACGCGATAGCGCCAAAGGCCGCGCAGATCGGCGGTAAGCGCTTTGCCGAAACGGCGGGGCTCGTGGGGAGTGGCAATGCGTTGTTCAAGATATTGGATAAGCTGCTGTTGAACAGGATGGCTTAAGCGCCGAAGTTCCTTGCGCGCTTCCTCATCCCATTCAATGCTCCACATCGGGGCTATCCGCGCCGCGCTTAATCTCTTCCATGGTCCAGCGCCGTCCGGGAGTCTTTAAGCGCTGGTCAGCGATTTCAATGTCCTGGAGGTCCTCGATTAATTGCAGCACCGCTTCTCGCAATGCCGCATCTTGTGGAATGCCCATGCGTTTGAGCAGCGTGATAAGCTGTGCTTCGGCTTGCGGGTCCAGATCAATCGTGATCATTCATCTTACTCCTCGAAGCCGTATTCGTCCTTCATCTTCTTCTTGATGTCATCCGGCGGGTCCTGCCCGTAAGCGGAATAAAGAATCTTGCCGTAATCGGTGAGATTGATCTGGCCTTTCTTGGCGTCGATCTCGAACAGGCGCTTTTTCATTTTGTCCACCATCACGTAGTACCACGCATGGCGGGAGGTGGAGTCATTGCCGCGCACCAGATAGATATTGTCGGCCCGTGAAGATTGAACGACGTCTGTGAAGCTCTTGCGTTCCTTTCTCAGGTTTTCCTCGTGGCTCATAGGCGGCTATTCCTTAGGGCACGGCTTTGGCATCGGGTTTGGACGCGTAAAGCAGGGAGTCCACATCCACCCGGTTTAACGGGTGAGCATGGAGTTGCGGGGTATTCAGCGACGGTGCGTTGCTCATAATGGCCTGCAATGCCTTCTCCAGGATCGCCACATTGAACTTGCTGCGCACATCGATAATGGTAAGCGCGCCTTCAGGCAAATCGTAACCGCCGTTTTTCAGCCATTGGTCCAGCACATGTTGCGTATGCGCACCATCATGCGTCACCAGCCCGGTGTAAGGCTTGCGTGCCGCGGCGGCGTAACCGTCCAGGAATCCGTTCAGATACCGCTGGTAATCGTCCACCCCCGGAATGCCGAATTGCGCCAGCGCGACATCGCACTGCATCAGCGCCGCCGTGATGCGCTGGGGCTGCTGCGGCGGAATGGAGGCACGCAGGCAGGGGTTGCGGGCGAAGATGCTTTCCTTCAGCAGCGCGTAATAATCGTCCACAATGGCATCGTTGCGCGGATCGCTTAAGATGCCGATGCGAACGGGGCCGGCTTTTACAGCCTCAGGGAACGAAGCGTTATTCATACCGGGTGATGATAGTGCTGTTCTATTAATATACTATTATTAACCGATTTATTAAGTCTAAACGATGCTCCTCGACGCCATGAGCATAGCACAGACGGCAGGATGCGTAAAGCCTGCCCCGAATCGCCTTCCTTAACCACTTACGGAACGCGTTCTACTGCATTTCCTCAAGAAATGCAAAGTACTTCATCAAGTTAACATTTTAGGAAGGAGAATCGCATGTCTTTATCAGACATCACCGAGCAAGTGACCGCATTGGGCCACGCCTGGGAGCAATTCAAGCACGTCAACGACGCCCGCCTGGGCGAGATCGAGCGCAAAGGCGCCGCCGACCCGCTCTATATGGAGCATTTGAGCCGCATCAGCGATGCGCTGGACAATACCAAGGGAAGGCTTGACCGCATCGAGACGGTGGTTTCGCGCCCCGCGCTGCCGGAAATTGGCGAGAGCAAGGCCTATGATCCCACGGCGGGCGCTTATCGCAAGGCGTTCCTCACCTATCTGCGCAAGGGCATGGATGCCGGGCTCGAAGCGCTGCAAACCAAGGCGCTGCTGGTTGGGTCTGACCCCGAAGGCGGCTATCTGGTGACGCCCGCCATGTCGCAGCGCATCGTCACGGCGATCTTCGAAACATCGCCGATCCGCAAGCTGGCCGCTGTGGAGACTATTTCCACCGACGCGCTGGAACTGATCGACGATCACACTTCCGCCGCCGCCGGGTGGACCGCCGAAACATGCGCGGTCAGCGACAGCGCCAATCCCACCGTCGCCAAGCGCAACATTCCCGTGCACGAGCTGTATGCGCAGCCCAAGGCCACGCAGAAGCTGGTGGACGATGCCGCCATCGACATCGAAAGCTGGATCGCCGGCAAGGTGGCCGACATCTTCGCGCGCATGGAAAACAGCGCCTTCGTTGGCGGCACCGGCGTGGGCCAGCCGCGCGGCTTCCTCACCTATCCGGCGGGAACGGCGTGGGGGCAGGTGCAGCAGATCGGCAGCGGCAGCTCCGGCAACGTCACCGCCGATTCGCTGATCACGCTGTTTTACTCGCTGAAGGATGCGTATATGAAACGCGCGAGCTTCCTCATGAACCGCGCCGTGATTGCGCAGGTGAGGCTGCTGAAGGCCACCACCAACCAATATCTGTGGCAGCCGAGCCTCACCGCCGGCTCGCCGGACACGCTGCTGGGCGTGCCGGTATATATGGCGGCCGACATGCCGGTGGCGGCGGCCGGCTCGCTTTCCGTGGCGGTGGGCGATTTCGCGCAGGCCTATCAGATCGTCGATCGGCAGGGCATCGCCATCCTGCGCGATCCCTTCACCGATAAGCCGTTCGTGAAATTCTACACCACCAAGCGCGTGGGCGGCGACGTGGTGAATTTCGACGCCGTCAAGCTGCTGTCGCTTGCCTAGGGCCAGTTACGGATTGCGGGTTACGAGTTACGGGCAGTAGCCCGCCAACTCGCAGCTCGTAACCCGAACCTCGTAACTTTTTAAATAAGGAAAATTCCATGAGAGACCTCTACGATAATATCAACGTGCTCCAGGTGCTGGCGCCGCAGACGGCGACTTCCGCCAAAACCTCAGCCGCCATTGACCTTCAGGGCTATAACAGCGCGCTGGTGACGTTCGCCGTCGGCGCGCCTGGCGACACGCTCTCCAGCAGCGTTTATTGGACGCTCTCCCTGCAGGAGAGCACCGACGGCGTCACCTATACACCGGTGATGGCCAATTCGGCGCCCGATATGAACAATACCGTCAGCATCGCGCTGACCGCCAACGGGCAGGGCAACCAGGCGTATAAGCTCGGTTATATCGGCAGCGCGCGCTATCTGAAGGCGCTGGCCACTCCCACCGGCACGATGACCAACGGCACGCCGATCAGCATGGTGGCGCTGCGGGGAACGGCAGGGTATAAGCCGGTAAGCTAGGCTTTCGGCATCCGGGCGCGGCGAGACTTATCGGCGGCGCGTCCGGAAAATACTTATTTTACCGCGGGTAGGAGAGGTGCGCCCGAAGAGGGCATGAGCGGAATGGTCGCTTCCGGGGAGAGAACGCCAGGTTATGCGCTTCTCCCAATCTCCGTCTTGACCACCGCAAATCCCTCTGCTAAGTTAACATTATATTTATAATTGAGCCGGATAATCGGGCAGATTTCGGCTTACT
>JAFATP010000295.1 GCA_019243895.1 Alphaproteobacteria bacterium | reverse complement strand
TTCTTCGGCCGCCTCACTGCGCCGCCGGACGCGCTTTCGCTGTTCGAGCGGCTGTGCGAGGCCAGCCCCGCGCCTTACAGCGCCTGCCTGAAGCTGGGCGATGCCGCCGTGCTTTCCTCCAGCCCGGAGCGGTTTCTAACGCTGGATGCGCAAGGAAGGCTGGAGACGCGCCCCATCAAAGGCTCCGCGCCGCGCCACATCGATGTGGCCGAGGATGCGCGGCTGCGCGCCGCCCTTGCCGCCAGCGCCAAGGATCGCGCGGAGAATCTGATGATCGTCGATCTCATGCGCAATGATTTCTCGCGCGTTTGCCTGCCCGGCTCGGTGCAGGTGAGCGGGCTGTATGACGTGTCGTCCTTTGCCACCATTCACCATATGGCAAGCGTGGTCACCGGGCGGGTGCGGCCGGAACGCGGGGCGCTGGATGCCCTTTGCGCCTGTTTCCCGCCCGGCTCCATGACCGGCGCGCCGAAGCTGCGGGCCATGGAGATCGCCGCACGCCTGGAAAAAATGGCGCGCGGCGCGTATAGCGGCGCGCTCGGGTGGTTCGGCGGTGACGGCACGATGGATTTATCGGTGATCATCCGCACGCTGATCGTGCAGGGCGGGCGTTTCGAGTTTCAGGTGGGCGGCGGCGTGGTGGCGGATTCCACGGCGGAGGGCGAATGGCGCGAGACAATGGTGAAAGCCGAGGGCATCCGCCGTGCACTGGGGCAGGAAGAAGGCTGGCTGGAAAATATATAGGATAGGGATTTGATCGGGATACTCCGTCATTGCCAGCGCAGCGAAGCAATCCAGATGTTGTACAACCTCAGCTTTCCAGATCGCCGCGCCGGCTCCGCCTCCTTGCGATGACGGACGTATCTAACCTTCCACTTTCAGCGTGGAGCTCGCCTCTTCCATCTCCTGAAATGTCGGCTGGTAATGGGTGGGAATGTTGCCGCGCCCCACTTCCATGGAGATTTGCGGCGCCGCGCCTTTCAGATGCGCCACCAGCACGTCGCGGATAATGAAATAAAGCTGCTGCTCCTCGTCCAGGCTTTGCGTTGCCTTTCCGGCCAGCGGGCCCACCACGCAATAGGAAAGAAACACGCCCATGAAGGTTCCCACCAGCGCGCCGCCGATCATCTGCCCAAGGATTTCTGGCGGCTTATTGATGCTGGCCATGGTTTTGATCACGCCCAGCACCGCCGCCACGATGCCGATGGCGGGCAGGCCCTCGGCCATGCCGGCCAGCGCTCCGGCGGGTTTCACCGCCTCGTGATGGTGCTTTTCGATTTTCTTTTCCAACACGTCTTCCACCTGGTGCGGATTTTCCATGCCCATCGTCATGGAGCGCAGCGTGTCGCAGATCAGGTCCACCGAGAAATGATCGTGCAGGATGGACGGGAATTGCTTGAACAGCGAGCTTTCCTCAGGCTTTTCGATGTGCTGCTCCACGGCGATCAGTCCCTTGGATTTCATCAGCTTGCACAGCAGGAACAGCAGGCAGAGGATGTCCTTATAATCCTGCTTCTTCCACTGCGGGCCTTTCAGGGCCTTTTTAAATGCGCTGCCCAGCTTCTTCACCACGTTCATCTTATTGGCCACCACCAGCGCGCCGATGGCCGCGCCGCCGATAGCCATCAGCTCGTGCGGCGCCGCTTCCAGCACGATTTCGATCTTGCCGCCCGACATGATATAGCTGCCGAACACGCAAGCAAAAATGAAAATCAACCCCCCGATCACTGCCATACGATGAAGTTAACGGCATTATATTAAAAATTCGTTTTACCGAGCCGCGCAAAATGATTATTAACCAATGGTTAGCTAAAACGCGCCATAGTAAGGCAAACCTGTCAGACAGCGTATGAGCAATCCCACCTCCGAATTCCTGAAAATCCTTGAGCAGCGCGGGTTTATCCATCAGTGCACGGACGCCGAGGGGCTGGACGAGCGGCTGCGCGCCGGTCGCGTCACCGCGTATGTGGGGTTTGACTGCACCGCCCCTTCGCTGCACGTGGGCAGCCTGATCCAGATCATGGCGCTGCGCTGGCTGCAGAAAACCGGCAATAAGCCGGTGATCGTGCTGGGCGGCGCCACCACGCGGGTAGGCGATCCCTCCGGCAAAGACGAGGCGCGCAAACTGCTCACCGACGAGGAAATCGCGCGCAATGCCGAAAGCATCGGGGCGCTTTTCGGACGGTTTTTGCACACCGGCACCGGCGCCCATGACGCGCTGATCGTCAACAACGCGGAATGGCTGGACGGGCTGCGCTACATTGACATGCTGCGGGAAGTGGGGCGGCATTTTCCGGTGAGCCGCATGCTGTCGCAGGAGAGCGTGCGCCTGCGGCTGGAGCGGGAACAGAATCTGAGCTTCCTGGAATTCAATTACATGGTGCTGCAGGCTTATGATTTCGTGGAGCTGCACCGCCGCTTCGGCGTCAACCTGCAAATCGGCGGGTCTGACCAGTGGGGCAACATCGTGATGGGCATCGAATTGCAGCGCCGCATGGGCGCGGAGCAGGGATTGCGGCCGCATGCCTCGCTGCCGCCGGGCGCACGCGTGGTGGAAGTGCAGCCGATGATCCGCTCCAGCGGCTATGAACCGGCGCATTACACGCCGGAAGCCTTCGCCAAGCATCTGCCGAGCGCGCCGGCGGCCCACCTGTTCGGCCTCACCACCCCGCTGCTGGCCACCGCCTCCGGCGCCAAGATGGGGAAAACCGCCACCGGCGCGGTATGGCTGTCGGCGGACATGGTAAGCGCATATGAATACTGGCAGTTCTGGCGCAATACGGACGATGCGGACGTGGGAAGATTCCTGCGCCTGTTCACGGAGCTGCCGCTGCCGGAAATCGAAAGGCTGGAGGCGCTGGAGGGGGCGGAATTGAACGAAGCCAAGAAAACCCTGGCCACCGAAGCCACCAGGATCGCGCATGGCGACCGCGCCGCGAAAACGGCGGCGCAGACCGCGCGCAAGGTGTTTGAGGAAGGCGGCACCGGCGAGACCATGCCGGAAGTCATGGTGGAAGCCGCGGCGCTGGGCAAAGGCTTGCCCGCTTACGAGATTTTTCGCCTAAGCGGGCTGGCGTCCAGCGGCAGCGACGCAAAACGCCTGATTCGCGGCGGCGGGGCCAAGATCAACGGCAATAAAGTGACGGATGAACACGCGCTGATCGGCCCCGGCGCCTTTAACACCGGTCCGCTGAAGCTGACCGCAGGCAAGAAGCGTTACGTGCTGATCAAGCTGGAATAGCGGACATTACGGATTTTGCGGCGCAGGTTCCGGCGTATCCTTCGCGGGAGCCTCGGCGGAAGGCTCCGGCGTCTTGCGATCGAACACGCCGAACACGCCGCGCAGGAAACCCGGCGTCAGCATGGAGAGTGGATTCACGGAAAGATTGGGGTCCGCCGCTTTGCCGCTGATGTGATAGCGCGCGCCGAACACCCCATCCCCGCCGCCAGTGGCCAGGTCGCCCAGCAGCGGTACGTTGCTTAAAATATGATTCAGCGTGTAGGACGGCACAATGGTGCCGCGCAGGTCCAGCACTTCTCCGGGGAAGCGGATGGTGCCGTCGGCGCTTAGGCCCATCGCCGGGCCGTGAGTTTTCGCATCTTTGAGGGTGATCACATCCTGTTGCAGCGTAAAGGGCGCGGAAAGCTTGGTAAACGTCATGCCCTTGCCACGGAGCGTGTCCAGCAATCCGCCCAGCGAGGCGAGCGACAGCATGCGCGCCAGGAACGGCGCGTGCTCGATCACGTGTTCGCTGATGGTGAGCGTACCCGTGAGCTTGCGCGGCACGGCCGCATCGTCAAACTGCCCTTCCAGGTTCAAGCCGCCGCCGTGCATGTTATCGTAAATATCCGCCGCTTTAAGAAATTCGCCGGCATTCTCCGCCTGCGCCTGCAATGCCCTGCCCTTCGGCGTCATGCCGATATGCACGGAAAACGGCGCGCCTCCCGCCTGCCCGGCAAGCTCCACCTTGCGGCAGGTGTCGGTGCCGCAATCCACGATGCCTTTCAGCGCACGAAGCTCCCGGTCTTCGCCGATGATGACGCGGTCCACGTCAATATCCATCTCCAGCGCCGGAATGCGGCTGAACGCGAAATCGCCGCCGCCGCTTTTATGCCATGCGGTGAGGTTGGCGGTTTTTCCGTGCGCGGCAATCCGGTAGCCGCCCGGAATCGGCTCATACTCGGCCGTCACGTCGTTCGCTCCCAGGCGCAGCGGCGAAAGCGCCAGGTGCTTCAGCTCGCCCTTCATGGTGAGCTGGGCCGAACCGCTGGCGGCGTCATCGCGCGACGCGAAAGCGAAATGATCGAGGGAAAGCGTGTCCGCATCGCCATGCGCCTCCACCTCAAGAAACGCGGGAATGCCGGCGGGCTTTTCCCAGCCGAGATCGGCGATGGAAATGCCGGCGGCCTTGGCGTCCGCGCTGGCTTTCACCTCGCGCTTGCTTGGGCCTTCGCGGTATTGCAGCGTCACTCCCAGCACGCCTTCCAGCCCGGGAAGGCGCGGCAGGCCGAAGCGCGGCAGCGCCGAGACCGGCGCGCGCGCCGAGGCGTTGATGGAGGTGTCATATCCGGCCTGCGGCTGATAGCGGTAACCGATTTCAGCGTTGTTGACAGTGGCGCCGTTCACCTGCCCCCCACCGGCGAAATGAATGCTCTGGTTGTCAGCATGCACGGTGCCGTTGGCGGACGAGACGTCGAACCGTCCGAGTAAGCCCGGCTGCGAAAGCTGCGCCACGGTGGCTTCCACCTTGTAATCGAGGCCCAGATCCTCGCGCGGGCGGCCCTTGGCATCACGCGGCGCGAAGTAATAGAATCCCACGTCCGCATGGCCCTGCACGGCGCCGGTGATGCGCTCCTTGTCCAGCTTCAGCCGCCCGGCGCAGGCCAGCGGCGGCTGGCTCATGAATTCCACCATGTCGGTGGCGGGGGCGGCGGCATCCAGCTGCAGCGCGATGCGCGGATTGTCAAGATTCAGATCCTCGATCAGCAGATGGCCGTTGCTGAGGTGGGTATCGGCCATCGTCTGCGCGGAAGTGATTTCCGCCGTCAGCGACTTGCCGTTGATATGGACGGTGCCCGCGGCCTGCCGCACCGGTGCATGCTGCGGCAGATAATGCACCTCTCCTCCGGTAAAAGTAATGGCGGCATCCAGATCCTTTTCCGGCAGCGCGGGCAGCGCCAGATCGCCGGGAGCGATATTAAACCGCGCCTGAACGTGGCTGGCGACGCCCGCGGTGATATTTTCCGTCACCCATGCGCGCGACAGCCGGGAAAGCGACGGCGGCCAGAATTCCCCGATGCGCGATACCGGCACTCCCCCCGCCATCGCCGAGCCTTCCGCGCTTAAGCCCTCTTCCGTCAGCCGCAGGTGCGCATCCGCCTCGGCGCGCACGCCTTCCGTTTCCACCAGCAGATGCTTGACGGTAACATCATCCAGGCCGATGGCGCTGCCCTCCGCCTGCACATGGGAAAGCGCGATGGGCTTTTCCAGCAGCGCGTGGCGGATGACGCCTTTATCCCCTTCCAGCGTATAGGCGGCGGTGAAGGCTCCGCTGCGGCTCTGCGTGAAGGAGGCCCAGCCGCTGATAGGAAAATCCAGCGCCAGCAACGGCTGCAGCTCCGCCATCAGGGGCACAAAGGCGGCGGGATACAGGTGCGTCAGATGGAGGTTTCCGCCGAACTCAGGCTCTCCCTTCGCCAGCAGCACGCCGTCGATTCGCACCTCCCCTTGCATCTCCTGCTGCGGGATGGAGGCCTCCGCGGCGACGGCGATGCTCCCCTTGGCGCGGGATAATTTGATCTGCACATGGTCGGCCGCCAGCAGGAGCTGCCCCTGTTCATTCACCACCTGCACCTCGGCATTCAGCACTTCCACGCGCCGCAAGTGGCGCAGGCTCGCATCCTCGCCATAGAGGGTCTTGCGCAATACTTCCGCCGTCACCGCGGCATTGCCGGCGGCGGCGCTTTCTTCCGCCGGCGCGGCCTGCTCCGGCGGCTGGAAGGCGAAGCGGAACCCCGCCGTTTCGGTTTTCACCACCCGCATCACCGGCCGGTGCAGCACCAGCGCGGTCGGCTGAATGCGCCCCAGCGGCAGCGCAAACACATCCAGCCCCAGCGATACATCGGGAAAGAAGGCCAGCAGCGTGCCGTCTTTCTCATGCACTTCCAGCGCATGCAGGCGGATGTCCAGCGGATGCCGCCAGCCGTTCCACAGCAGCATGCCCTGGCGGATTTTTACCGTATAATCGCTGCCTTCCGGCGCCAGCGCCGCCTCGATATAGGGCAGCGCGCGCCCGAGATTGCGCGGCTCGATGGCCACCCAGGCCAGCAGCGCGTTGAAGGCGATGAGCAGCAGCACGGCCAGCCAAAAGGCCATCCAGAGCGCCGTGCGGTGGAATTTAGGGTTTATTGTCATTTCCGTTGCAATTATGTGACGTTCCACCTTACCTGTGACAACACAGATGAAAAGAGAATCTTTCGCGCATGCGGTGAGCCTGGCCCGCACCCATTCCCCCTACCTGACGCGCCTGCTGGCGCTGCATGGGGAGATGCCGGAGCGTGTGGAAACGGAAGGGCCGGAGGCCGTATTCGCGCAGATACACGCCAGTGTTTCCACCCATGGCGGCACGCACGCCGCCACGCTGATGAAACGCCTGCGCTACGCCAAGCGGGAGGCCGCGCTGCTGACGGCGCTGTGCGACTTGAGCGGCGCCTGGACGCTGCCGCAAGTGACGGACGCGCTCTCCCGCTTCGCCGAAGCCTGCATCGCGGTGACGGTGGATTTCCTGCTGGCCCAGGCCCACGCGCGCGGCGAAATCGCGCTGCCGGACGCCAACGCCCCTTCCAGCCAATGCGGGCTCATCGTGCTTGGCATGGGCAAGCTCGGCGGCCATGAATTAAATTATTCCAGCGACATCGACCTGATCCTTTTTTATGAGCCGGGCCGCATCGGCTATCGCGGCAAGCGCAGCGAACAGCATTTTTTCAACCGCCTGAGCCAGGAACTGGTGAACATTCTCCAGGAGCGCACCTCGGACGGCTACGTGTTCCGCACCGATCTGCGCCTGCGGCCGGACCCCGCCGCCATGCCGCCCGCAGTTTCCACCGCCGCCGCGATGATCTATTATGAAAGCGTCGGCCAGAACTGGGAGCGCGCCGCCTTCATCAAAGCGCGGCCGGTGGCGGGCGATCACGCCGCGGGCACGGCATTCCTGCAGCAGATCACTCCTTTTCTCTGGCGCAAATATCTGGATTTCGCCGCCATCCAGGACATTCACTCCATCAAGCGGCAGATGGACGCGCGCGGCCGCGCCGGTATTGACCTCGCCGGCCACAATATCAAAACCGGGGCGGGCGGTATTCGCGAGATCGAGTTCTTCACGCAGATCCATCAATTGATCTGGGGCGGCAAAAGACCGGGCTTGCGCCGGCGCGGCACGGTGGAGTCGCTGGCGGCGCTGGCGGGGGAAGGGCTGGTGGATGAAACCACCCGCGCCACCCTCGTCCACGCCTATGCTTACCTGCGCACGCTGGAGCATCGCCTGCAAATGGTGGATGATCAGCAAACGCACACGCTGCCTGCCGCGCCCGCGGAGCTTCTCAACCTGGCGCGCTTCATGGAATATGACGGCGTGGAGGCTTTTGAGGCGGCGGTGTGCGGCCAGCTTCGCGCCGTCTATGCCATTTTCGCGGGCGCGTTCGCTCCCGCCGCGCCGCTCACGGAGGAAGGCAACCTGGTATTCACCGGCACCAACCATGACCCGGACACGCTCGCCACGCTGGGGCGCATGGGCTTTGCCCACCCGGAGCGCGTGTCGGAGGCGGTGATGGGCTGGCACCACGGCTCGCGCCGCTGCACCCGCACCAAGCGCGCCCGCGAATTGCTGACGGAGCTGATGCCCGCGCTGCTGAAGGCGCTGGCGGCCACTCCGGATCCGGACATGGCGTTTCGCAGCTTCGACGAATTTCTCAAACCCCTCCCGGCGGGCGTGCAGCTTTTTTCGCTGTTTACCTCCAATCCTCACCTGCTGGCGCTGATCGCGGACATCATGGGCAGCAGCGCGGCGCTGGCGGAGAGCTTAAGCCGCCATCCGCAATTGCTGGAAAGCGTGCTGGACGATGATTTTTATGCGCCGCTGCCTGACCTGGCGCAGCTGCGGGAGCGCATCGCCAACCAGCTGGCGGGCATGGATGACGCCGAAATCCAATTGGAGGCATTGCGGCGGTTCAAGAACGAGCGGCAGTTTCAGGCGGGCGTGCAGCTATTGCAAGGCCTGTGCGGCGCGCATGTCGCAGGCGCGTTCCTGGCGGATCTGGCCCAGGCGATCCTGGAACGGATGCTCGCGGTGATGGAGGACGTATTTGCGCGCTCTTACGGCCGCATCCCCGGAGGCCGCTTCTGCATTCTGGCGCTGGGGCGGCTGGGCGAGCGCGCCATGGCGTTCGGCTCGGATATCGATTTGATTTTCATTTACGACGTGCCGGATGCCAATGCCCTGTCCGACGGAAGCAAGAGCTTCACCGCCAGCGTTTATTATAACCGGCTGGCGCCCAGGCTGCTGCATGCCCTGACCAGCCTGAACCCCGAGGGACGGCTATACGAGGTGGACACGCGCCTGCGCCCTTTCGGCAATCAGGGGCTTTCCGCCGTGAGCTTGGGCGCGCTGGAGCAATATTTCGCCGAGTCCGCCTGGACGTTCGAGGCGATGGCGTTGGTCAAGGCACGCGCCGTTGCGGGAGACGCCCCGCTCTGCGAAGCCGTGGACGCGCTGGTGCGGCGGCAGCTCGTACGCCCTCGCGACGCCGAAATGCTGCGGCGCGACGTGCTGGAAATGCGGGCGCGGGTGGCGCGGGAATTTCCCCCTGACAATCCGTGGGATCTCAAACATGCGCAGGGCGGGCTGCTGGAGCTGGATTTCATCAAGGCCTTCCACGTGCTTTCACAAGCCCCGCCGGCGGCGGCGGATGCCGCCACGCTGGCGGAAGCGGAAATTTTCCTTTTCCGCCTGTTCAGCCTGCTGCGCCTGTGCTCTCCCGGCGAGTTTGACGAGGCGGCGGCCCCTTCCGGCCTGAAACGGCGGCTGGCGGAGGCGATGCGGTTTGAGGATTTCGCGGCGCTGAAAGCGCAGACAATCGTCATTGAATCCCGCGTGCATTCGTATTACACCGGAACCATCGCCGAGACTTAACCAGAGGAGCCTCCCATGAACGCACCCGCCGTCAAAGCCGCCGCCGCTTCACTCACCGAAGGAAACCCCGCCCCCGCTTTCGACATGCCGGTGGACGGCGGCGGGCGCGTGTCGCTGCAAGGGTTGCGCGGCAAGCGCATCGTGCTTTATTTCTACCCCAAGGACGACACGCCCGGCTGCACCATCGAGGCCAAGGATTTTCGGGACTTTATGACCGACTTTCAGGCGCTCAACACCGTGGTGGTGGGAGTATCGAAGGATGATCTGGAAAGCCATGCCGCGTTCAAGGAGAAATATTGCCTGCCCTTTCCGCTCGCTTCCGACGAAGACGGCGCGGTGTGCGACGCCTACGGCACGTGGGGGGAGAAATCCATGTACGGCAAAACCTTCATGGGCATCGATCGCGCCACGTTCCTCATCGATGAAAAAGGCATCGTGCGGCGCATCTGGCGCAAGGTGAAGGTGGATAATCATGTGAAGGACGTGCTGGAAGCGATTAAAGCCCTTTAGCGCCTGGCATGGCTAAAAACCTGGTGGTGCTGACCGGCGCGGGCATTTCCGCCGAATCCGGCCTCGCCACGTTCCGCGGCAATGGCGGGTTATGGCATCAGCACCGCGTGGAGGACGTGGCCACGCCGGAGGCTTTCGCGCGCAACCCGGAGCTGGTGCATACGTTTTACAACATGCGCCGCCAGCAGCTAAAGGAGGCGCATCCCAATGCCGCGCATCACGCGCTTGCCCGGCTCGCCGCGGCGTGGCGCGGCGATTTCCTGCTGGTGACGCAGAACGTGGATGACCTGCACGAGCGGGCGCTCGCTTCTTGCCCTCCGTGCGCGGAGGAGAATAAACCAGAGGGCCGCTTCCGGCTGCTGCATATGCACGGTGAATTGAAGAAGGCCCGCTGCGGCGCCTGCGAGGAAGTGTTTGCCTGGGAAGAAAACCTTTCCACGGCGCATCTCTGCCCTGCTTGCCGCCTCGCCGGGCATATGCGCCCGCACATCGTGTGGTTCGGCGAGATGCCGCTGGAGATGGCGCGCATTTACGCCGCGCTGCGCGCATGCGATGTGTTTGTCTCCATCGGCACGTCCGGGAATGTTTATCCGGCGGCGGGCTTTGTGCATGAAGCCAGCGGCCACGGCGCGCATTGCGTGGAGCTTAACATGGAGCGCTCGCTGGGCGCGTCATTGTTTCACGAGGGAAGATACGGCGCGGCAACGCAGCGGGTGCCGGAGTGGGTGGAAGAAATGCTCCGGGTGGCCTAGGCGTCCGGCAGCACGCTTATTGGCGGAGCTTTGCTCTTAAAGGTGATTCACAAGAGATCCATCATCTCTCATCGCTTCTTTCTATAAAGATTTGCGTGGTATGAGAGAGTGGTTGTGGTGTGAGAGCACTTAGGCGCAGGTGACGAAGCACCGTATAAGGTGAATATGGATTAAGTCTGATTCCCGCTTACGCGGGAGAGACAATAAGCCATTTTTCCTTAGAAAGGAGGTAATCCAGCCGCACCTTCCGATACGGCTACCTTGTTACGACTTCACCCCAGTCATCGACCCTGCCGTGGGCGTCTGCTTCCTTGCGGTTAGCTGGACGACTTAAGGCAGAACCGACTCCCATGGTGTGACGGGCGGTGTGTACAAGACCCGGGAACGTATTCACCGCGGCGTGCTGATCCGCGATTACTAGCGATTCCAGCTTCATGTACTCGAGTTGCAGAGTACAATCCGAACTGAGG
>JAFATP010000244.1 GCA_019243895.1 Alphaproteobacteria bacterium | reverse complement strand
TGGAGAAAGCGGGAGCGTTTGCAGTGGTCGCCGAGGCGATGGAAGAAGAGCTGGCGGAAGAACTTACAAAGACGCTGACCGTTCCGGTGATCGGCATCGGCGCTTCGCGCGAATGCGACGGGCAGGTGCTGGTGACGGAGGATATGGCGGGCCTCACTGCCCGCACGCCGCGATTCGTGAAATCTTACGGCGCGCTGGGGGAAATGCTGTCGCGGGCAGCGGAAGCATATGCAGCGGAAGTGCGCGCAGGCCGCTTTCCTGCCGCCGAACACATATACCGGTTCAAGAAAGACTAGGCACGCCCGGTTGGCGGTTTTTTTTATGCAGGGCGCGGAACTCGCTGGGAGAAACCCCGGCCAGCTCCTTGAACACACGGTTAAAGGAACCGATGGAGTTAAAGCCTACTTCGAAGGCGATCACCGTGATGGCCGTATCCTCGCCCACCAGGCGGTGCTTGGCCTCATCCACGCGGAAACTATTGATAAGCTCGCTGAAATTTTTGCGGAAATACGCGTTGACGATGCGGGATGCCTTCTGCTCCGAAATCCCCAGCTTCTGCGCCAACGCCGCGCGCGTCAATCCCATCTCGCGGTAAAGCCTGTCGTGCTCCAGCAGGTTCCGGATGCGTTCGACCACCAGACGGTCCTCTGCGTGCACTTTGTCCGGATTGGTGGAGCTGGTGGCTGCGGGTGCGAATTCGATGTCGAACAAATCGTAGAATACGCGGAAGATCGAAGTGAGAACCAGATATATGAACGCGATGCGGATAACGGTGGCGGCAAGCAGGCGATTGGGAGCGGAAATTAATCCTCCCACCAGCAGCAGGTCCAGTGCCGCCACCGCCAGATGCAATCCCACCAGCGCCAGCATCAGCCAGTATTTATGGCGGCGACGCGTGCCGAGGCCAGGGAAAGCTTATACAATAGCAACAGAAAAATCAGCGCTGCCGAAAATACGCCGAATAGCAGGCGCACGGAGGCCGTAGGGTAACAAAAATTCGCCCCCAGGCACACTTCGGAAGCGAAAAGCGAAGCATAAACGATGGGGCTGCCGCCCAGCAGCGGCAGCGCCAAGATGAGCCAATATGGCCACGGCGGCACCCGCCCCAGCAGGAACTGCATTGTCAGCAGGAAGGCCAGGGGAGCGGTGGTATTCTCGCCCAGGAGCAGCGCACTTGTCAGGAGGCGATCATCTTTCGGCGCGCCCAAAATATCCAGCAGCGGCAAAATAAAACTGCAGGAGAGCGAAAGGAAATACAGCACCGGAAGAATGTTATCGCCGGTGCGCGCGGTGCAGAGCAGAAAGATGATAACGAACAGGCAGGGAGCGATGGCGACCAGCTGAAGCGCCTGGGTGATGGTGAGCAGGGTGCCGCTCATGGAGCGCTGCGGTCATTGCGCAGCTTGTTCAGCCGCTCCTCGATGAAATACGTCATGTATTTAAGGTCCATGTCCGAAAGCGAACTGGAGTTCTGCTGGATGGTTTCCATGATGCGCAGGGCATCATCCATTTCGCCGCGTTTTTCATGCACCACCGCCACCATCTGCTGCGCCCACACCGGGACCGCGGGATTAACCATGGGGCTTGCCACTTTCACTGCCAGCTCCATATCGTTCAGCTTGTGCATGGCGAGGTACATTCCCTGCAAAAGCCACCACCAGTGCTTGCCGACATCGCGCGTGGAATGGGTGTAGAGGTAATCCACCATGTAGCGCACATCGGGAGTGTTCTGCGTCTGGCTGTAATAATAGCTCGCCAGGAACGGCAGCGTGTCGGAGCGGTCATCCAGCGTGTCCAGCAGCGCGAACCAGGCGTAGAGCTTGCTGTAATCGTAATACCGTAAGGCGGTGAAGCGGCCGAACGTGTCTCCCATGTTCTGCAGGTGCAGCGCCAGCGCGCGGAAATAGAATTCATCGTCGCCGAGGGTCAGCGCATGCACCGCGGTGACGCCGGGCGGGGTGGGCACGATGGTGAGGTCGGGGCGGATGGTATGCGTTTGCTGCCAGAACAGCACCTGTGCGCCGAGAAACAGCAGGAATACCAAAACGTCCCGGCGCAGCTTCATGCGCGAGGCACGCATTAGAATTGCTTACGCTGGAAGTCGACCACGCAGGCGGCAAGCAGCAGCGGCAGGAAGATCAACGCCTGCACCACGAACAATGCCGCTTCGCTGGGGGCGGACAGGCCATAGATCAACCATTCGGTTTTCGCGAAGAAATCCAGCCGCAGCATAATCATCGAAATGGCGGCAAGCGCATACCGGCATGCGCTTACAAGCGGGCCCGTGATGGCGATGGTGCTGGCTGTCATTACGAAAAATGCCATCATGCGGGACAAGACATAAAACCCCAGCGTGGCCAGGACCGACGCGACGGCGCTGTTAAGCGTGAGCGCGGCAAACAGCGCCAGCGCCACCACCAGCCAGGATTCCAGCACCAGGCTCGCCATCCAGCTGAAGAAGCCGCTCCAGCTCATGGGCGTAATAAGGAAAAGCGCCAGTGCCACCGGCATGGCGATCAGCGTCGCCACGGCGGAGAATCCCATCCAGAAGGCAAGCGCGAGTTGCGGCCGGGAAATCGGGCGGGACAGCATCACATCGATTTCGCGGCTGTCGAAAGCGGAGCGAAGCTGAAAACAAACGAAAACCGTCACCCCCACCGCCACCATCAGCCGTGACGCGGCGGCGGCGAACGCCAGCTTCATCTCCTTTTCCTCCAGCACCGCGGCACTGCCGAGCATGGCGGCGACCAGCGACGCGATAACGATGCCTGCAATCAATCCGGTAAAAAGCCGGTCGCGCAGCGCGCATAGGAAAATATAGCGAATACTTGTCCACATCGGACGTTACCCTCCGGAGTGATGGCGTGACACAGGAATGCAGGACGGTTTTCGCATCAGAAATTAAGCGGCCTCGGATCGTTGGTGAATTTCTCGTATACCGCCTTGTCTGCAGGCTGTGCGTCGCCGTTGGTGTCCACGATGGTAGCGCGGATAAAGATCACCAGCTCCTGCGTATTGTTCGTGCGATTGACGCCGCGGAAAAGATTGCCGAGCACCGGCACATCCATGGCATAGGGGATGCCCGAATCCGTGTTGACCGATTTATCCTCCATCAATCCTCCGATCACCATCACCTGCCCGCTTTTCAGCTTGAGAATGGAATCCAGCTCGCGCACCTGCACGATGGGCACTTGGTTGCTGATGTCGATATTGCTTCCCTGCGCCTTGGCCTGAGCCACGAGAAAGGCGGTGGCGGGATCGCTGACAAAGTTGACGATGCTGGAAAGGGTGGGCCGCACATTCAGGGTGATCTCGTTGGTATCCAGGTTGATGGACGGCTGCATGCTGAGGATAATGCCGATAGGCACCGTCTGGATGGCGCTATTGACCGTCAGCAGCGTTTGA
>JAFATP010000261.1 GCA_019243895.1 Alphaproteobacteria bacterium | reverse complement strand
CCAGCCCGCGCGGCTTATGATACAGCCACAGGCGCGGCGCTTCCGGGGCGGCCAGCTTCTGCCCGTCCACGCGCACGTCTTGTTGCGGCGTAACGTTATAAGCCGCCGTATCCACCACCTTGCCGTCCACGGTGACGCAGCCGGCGGCGATCAGTTTTTCCGCCTCGCGCCGCGAGCAGACGCCCGCCCGCGCGATGCGCTTGGCCAGGCGCTCACCCGCCACGGCACGCCGCCACGAACGCCTCGAAAATGCGCCGGTCGCCCTCGCACACATGATATTCCGGGTGCCACTGCACCCCTAAACAAAAAGGATGCTCCGGATATTCGATGCCCTCGATGACGCCGTCTGCCGTGCGCGCATTGACGATCACGCCGGGCGCCGGCTCCAGCACCGCCTGGTGGTGCGAGGTGTTCACGGCAAGCCGGGCCTCGCCGGTGAGGCGCGCCAGCAAGGTTCCCGGCACCACGGTCACTTCATGCCCCGATTCATGCCGCGGGTTTTTCTGCTCATGATCCAGCGCGTCCTTCACGGCGTCGGGAATATGCTGCATCAGCGTGCCGCCCAGCACCACGTTCAGCAGCTGCTCGCCGCCGCAAATGCCCAGCACCGGCAATCTCCGCGCGATCGCCTCGCGGGTGATGGCGAACTCGAAGGCGCTGCGCTGATCCTTTGTCACCACCGTTTCATGCACGCCGCTCTGGCCGTAATAATGCGGCGGCACGTCGAACGCGCCGCCGGTTAAAATAAGCCCGTCCAGCAGCTCTCCATAGGCGGCTGCCAGCCCCGCCTCATGCGGCAGCGGCAACGGCAGCGCACCTAAGCTGCTGATAGACGTGCAATAATTCTCTCTCAGCGCATACCACGGCAGCTTGGAATAGGTAGGCGCTGTTTCGTAATCCAGAGTGATGCCGATGCGGGGCGGGCGGGCCATGATTTGCGATTTATTAAGGCATTGGCTTCTATGATACCAGAGAAATTCCGTACGTGAAGGAAGCGCTGATGAATCGTTCCATGTCTTTTGCCGCGCTGGCGGGCGCTCTCTTCGGCATCGTGCTGGTAGTGGGGGCGATTGCGCACGGCACCAATAATTGGCATTCCTTCCTGAGCCTGGAGGGGTTTTTGATCGTCATCGGCGGCACGGTGGCCAATGCCTTCATGAGTTACCAGGCGCGCTACGTGAACCAGGCGTTCGAGGCGATGTGGCACATGGTGAAAAAGCCGAAAGCCACCCGCGAGGGCTTGAACGCCGAGATCGAGCGGCTGATCCGCTGGGCCTATCTGGTGCACCATAAGGGCTTGATCGGGCTGGAGGGAGAAATCGGCATCAAAATCAAGGAGCCGCTGCTGCGCTACGGCGTGGAGCTGGTGGTAACGGGCTATCCCGCTCCAAAAATCCGCGAGATGATGAACACCGCCGTGGAGGCCGAGTTTGAGCGCCGCGTCACCCCGGTGGCGGTCTTGCGCAACATGGCGGGCACGGCGCCCGCCTTCGGCATGGTGGGCACGCTGGTGGGCATGGTGATCATGCTGCAAAGCGTGGAGGGGGATATGCAGCGCATCGGCTCCGGGCTTGCCATCGCCCTGCTCGCCACGCTGTACGGCATCGTGTTCGCGCGGCTGTTCTGCCTGCCCGCCGCCGACAAGCTGCTGCACAAGGAAGAGATCATGCGCTTCCGCAATTACATGATGACGGAGGGGCTGACGCTGCTGGCGGAAAAGCAAAGCCCGCGCTATATGCAGGATAAGCTGAACAGCTTTTTAAACCCCGAAAGCCAGTTCAATCTGGATGATTATCTGCGCACCGATCCGCGCATTAAAACCGGCGGCGTAAGCAGGCAGGCATCCGCATGATGCCGCCCAAACGCCATCGCCCGGAGGAAAACGTCGATGCGTGGCTGATGACCTACGCCGACATGATCACGCTGCTCCTGGCGTTCTTCATTATTTTCGTTGCCACCTCGGAGCCGAAGCAGGAGCGCTTCGAAGCCGCCACCAAGGGCATGCACGATTATTTCGCGGGCTTCAGCATGGATTCTCCCTTTGACGGCGCCATGCGCGAGGTGCAGGGCATTGTCGCCAGCCGCAACGCCGAGCGTACGATTTCCGCGGAAAAAACCCGTCGCGGCATGACCATCGAACTGGCGTCGCTGCCGCTGTTCGCTCCCGGCAGCGCCGATATCCTGGCGGCAAAGCTTTCCCTCCTGGAGGAGCTTGCGGGCGTACTGAACGCTGGGGAGCTGTCGCGCGCCGCCATCACGGTGGAAGGCCACACCGACGGCGATCCCGGCACGGCTAAAAACCGCTGGGAGCTGGGAGCGCAACGCGCCGCCGCCGTGGCGGACGCGCTGGCGCTGCGCGGCATCGACCCCAAGCGCATCCGCGTGACAAGCGTCGGCGACACGGCGCCGCTGGTGCCCGGCACGGATGCCGAAGGCCACCCTATTCCTGAAAACCAGGCGCGCAACAGCCGGGTGATTATTCGCGTGGAGCAATAAGCTATCCTTGCGCCGTTTCCCGCGTCGGCTCTGCGCGGGCGTCCGCCTGCCTGCGCACCCCCAGCACGTGGCACACCGCCGCCGTAAGGTCGGCGCGGTTCAGCGTATAGAAATGGAATTGCCGCACGCCTTGCTGCTGCAGCTTCCGGCATTGCTCCACCGCCACGTAAGCGGCCACCAGGTTGCGCGTGACGGGCTGTCCGTCCAGCCCGTCGAACATCTCATGCAGCCACGGCGGCACGGAGGCACCGCACATGTGGCTGAACTTCAGCACCTGGGCGAAATTGCCGATGGGAAGAATGCCCGGCACAATGGGAATTTTAATGCCCGCTTTCTCCACCCGTTCCATGAAGCGGTAAAAAAGGTCGGCATCGAAAAAATACTGGGTGATGGCGCGCGTGGCGCCGGCATCCACCTTGCGCTTCAGCACCTCCATATCCTGCTCGAAACTGGGAGACTCCGGATGCTTCTCGGGAAACGCCGCCACGGAAATCTCGAAATCGCCCACGCGCCTCAGCCCTTCCACCAGCTCGTTGGCATAGGCATACCCTCCCGGATACGGTGCGTAGACCGTGCTTCCCTGCGGCGGATCGCCCCGCAAGGCCACGATATGCCGCACTCCGGATTCCCAATAGGCCCGTGCCACCTCGTCCACCGCTGCCCGGGACGCGCCGACGCAGGTGAGATGCGCTGCCGGCGTCAACGAAGTTTCCTTCAGGATGCGCCGCACCGTGGCGTGGGTGCGCTCCCGCGTGGTGCCGCCCGCGCCATAAGTGACCGACACGAATGCCGGGCGCAGCGGGGCGAGCTCCACGATCGTTTCCCACAGCCGCTGTTCCATTTCCTCTGTTTTAGGAGGAAAGAATTCGAACGACACCGTCGGGGCCGCTGAGACATCGCCCACGTGAAAAATCAGCTCTTGCGGGAAGGGAGTAAGATTGTTATTCAATCACGGCCCATTATCTGTTGCAGATGAGCAACACTTGCAGAGGTTTGTATAGAATGCAGCTTTTCAATCCTATCGGATAGTTTATAAACGCGTAAATAACCATCCTCCAATTGAATTTCATAGTGTATTAATTGCGCAATGGTAAAGTCTTTTAAGCAACCGGATCGATTGAAGCGGAGCACGGGCATGGGCGGCGCATCGGCATGGAAACGCGCGCTGGCATGCATGGCGGCGTTCGCCCTCGTCGGCTGCGCGGATTATACCACGCGCAAGGCGCAGAACGATCCCGATATCAATCCTGACCCGTATGAGGGCTTCAACCGCGCCATGTTCGGCGTCAATAAAGCGTTGGATGCAGCCATTATACGCCCGGTCACTTACGTATACCGCAATACGGTGCCGGATGGCGGCCAGCGCGCCGTCACCAATTTCGTGCATAATCTCGGCTCGCCGGTGGTGTTCGTGAACTCCGTGCTTCAGGGAGACCAGCAAAACAGCTTCGCCACCTTCTGGCGGTTCATGGTGAATACCACGTTCGGCGTGGGCGGGCTCTTTGACGTCGCTTCCGAGGCAGGGCTGAAAAACCGCGACGCCGATTTCGGCGAAACGCTGGCCACCTGGGGCGTCCCCTCCGGCAATTACCTGTTTTTGCCCGTCTTCGGCCCCGGCACCGAGCGTGACACGTTCGGCCGCGTCGTGGACATATTCTTCAACCCCACCGTGTGGATCAGCCCAAGCTGGCCCTCATACGCCCAGTTCGGCCTGACCGTGGTGGATAAGCGCTCCACCAACTGGACGCTGATCGAGGACACCTTCAAAACCTCGCTGGATCCTTACGCCACTTTCCGCAGCGGCTACTTGCAAAGGCGCACGTCGGAGATTAGTAAAGTAAGGCAGATGTGCGTTTCGGGCGCCCAATAACAACTATTAGACTGGATCGATATGAGAAAGATACGCAACGTGGCAGCGCGGCTTTTGGTATGGGTGATGATGGCCGCGCCGGTGGGTGCGCAGGCGGATGCCTCGGCCGATCAGGCCCGCCAGTTGATGGATACCGTAGGCCATCAGGCGCTGGATATCATCGGTAACGCCTCATTGAACAAGGATGAAAAACAGAAGCAGCTGGAAGTGCTGTTTTCCGGCAACGTGGATATTCCGTGGGTAGGGCATTTCGTTCTGGGGCGCTATTGGCGCGATGCCAGCGAGGAGCAGCGCGCGCATTATCTGCAGGAATACGAGAAATTCATTACGGCGAATTATGCGGGGCGCTTCGCCGATTATACCGGCGGCAGCTATAAAATCACCAACGCCACGGATGAAGGTGACGGGCAATACACCGTCGCCATGCAGATGATATCTCCGGACAGGCAGCAGGTGATGGTGGATTACCGGCTGCATACTATGCCCGGCGGCGAGCTGCGCATCTTCGACGTGGTGGTGGAGGGCGTGAGCCTGATCACCACGCAGCGCTCGGAATTCGCCTCCGTGCTGGGAAATAAAGGGCTCGATTACCTGATCCAGCAGATGGCCAATAAAGCCATCCAGACGCCGCTGCCCGGAGAAAAGAAGACGGCGGAGGCGCAGAAGGCGTCCTAAGGGAGTCTTTATTCTTTCCGGCGCGCATAGAGTGCCCGGATAACGCCGCGCACGCTGCGCAGTTCCTGCTCGTTCATGGCGGCCCGAACGAAGATCGTGCGCAAATTCTGCCACATCAGCGTTTTTTTCTGGGCGGTGCGGAAATAATCCACCGCGTCCAGATATTCTTCCAGCTGCGTGAAAAAGCTCTCCACCTCTTGCTTGGTGGCGGGCGGATAAACCGCTCCGCGTGCGATATCCGAAGTGATTGCCCCGCGCGTAAACCATTCATAGCCTAGGATCACCATCGCCTGAGACAGGTTTAAGGAAGCATGGTCCGGTGCGGTGGGAATGGTGACGATGCCGTCCGCCAGCACGGTTTCCTCATTGGTAAGGCCCGTGCGCTCCGGCCCGAACAGCAGCGCTGCGCGCTGTCCCTGTTCCGCAGCGCGCCGCAGCGCCAGCGCCGTCTCCGCGGGCACAAGCTGCGGCTTGGCCATGTCGCGCGTTCGTGCGGTGGTGGCGTAAGCCACGCTGATGTCATGCATCGCCTCCGGCAGCGTCGCATACAGCTGCGCGCGGTCCAATAGCGGCGAAGCGCTCACCGCCATGTCATAGGCGCGCGGGTTCGGCCAGCCGTTCTTCGGCGCCACCAGGCGCAAATCGCTTAAGCCGAAATTGCTCATGGCGCGCGCCACCGCGCCGATATTTTCCCCCAGCTGCGGGCGCACCAGGATAATGGCGGGCGCCGCCTTACCGGGATTGCTCACTGGCAAGCTTATAGATAACCGCATCCTCCAGGGCGTTGAACGATGCGTCGATGATATTGCCGGAAACGCCGATGGTGCTCCAGCTGCGGCCGTTGTCATCGCGCGATTCGATCAGCGCGCGGGTGACGGCGGCGGTGCCGTCATTGGGTGTCAGGATGCGCACCTTGTAATCGGCCAGGTGCAGATGCTGCAATTGCGGATACCGGCGGGAAAGCGCCTTGCGCAACGCGCCGTCCAGCGCGTTGACCGGGCCGTTGCCTTCGGCCACCGTCATCACCACCGCCTCGTCGATCTTCACCTTGATGGTCGCCTCCGCCACATTGACCAGCCTGCCGTTGGCGTTGTAGCGCCGCTCGCCGATGACGCGGAAGCCGATGACGCTGAAAAATTCCGGCACGGTGCCCAGCACGCGCCGGGCCAGCAGCTCGAAGCTGGCGTCCGCGCCTTCATAGGCATAGCCCTGCTGCTCGCGCTGCTTCACCTCCGCCACCAGCTCCGCCACGCGCGGATCGTCCGGCGAAATAGCGATGCCGAAGGCGCGCAGGCGCTCCAGGATATTGGCGCGGCCCGATTTATCGGAAACAAGAATGGTGCGCGTATTGCCCACCAGCTCCGGCGATATGTGCTCGTAGGAGGAACTATCCTTGGCCATGGCGGAGGCGTGCAGCCCCCCCTTATGCGCAAAGGCGGCGCTGCCAACATAGGGCGCGTGCGGATTTGAGCCGCGGTTCAGGCGCTCATCCAGCAGATGCGCGGTCGCGGTCAGCTGCGTCAGCTTGTCGCGGCCGACGCCGGTGGCGAATCCCAGTTTCATCACAAGGGTGGGGATGATCGAAATGAGATTGGCGTTGCCGCAGCGCTCGCCGACGCCGTTGACGGTGCCCTGCACCTGCCGCACCCCCGCCAGCACCGCGCTCAATGAATTGGCGACGGCGTTATCCGTGTCGTTATGGCAATGAATGCCCAGCCGCTCGCCGGGGATGTGTTTCGTCACCTCGGTGACGATGCGGCCGATCTCGTGCGGCAGCGTGCCGCCGTTGGTGTCGCACAGCACGATCCAGCGCGCGCCCGCGTCGAACGCGGCGCGGATGGCGGAAAGCGCGAATTCGGGATTTTCCTTATAGCCGTCGAAGAAATGCTCGGCGTCAAACAGCGCCTCGCGCCCGTGCCGCACCACATGGGCGATGGATTCGCCGATCATGCGGCGGTTTTCCTCCGCCGGAATGCCCAGCGTGCTGGCCACCTGCCGCTCCCAGGTTTTACCGACCAGGCAGATGGCGGGCGCGCCGCTTTCCAGCAGCGCCGTCAGGCCCGGATCGTTGTCGGCGGAACGGCCGGCGCGGCGCGTCATGCCGAAGGCGGAAAGTCTCGATGCGGCAAGCGGAGGAGGATTGGCAAAAAACGTATCGTCAATGGGATTGGCGCCCGGCCAGCCGCCCTCGATATAGTCAATGCCCAGCTGATCCAGCGCGCGGGTAATGGCCTGGCGATCCGCCAGCGTGAAATCCACCCCCCGCGCCTGCGCGCCGTCGCGCAGCGTGGTGTCATACAGCGTCACTTAATCCATAGGCCAATGATTATAAACGCTTTATCCCTGCAAGGGAAGGAGGAATGCGGCAAGCGCTAAGGTATCTTTTCAGTGGGAGAAGGGGGTAGAGGAGGATCGCTGATAGAAACATTCACGGTAGGAGGAACTTCGCGTTGTCCCAGCGATGCCGTGGAAAGGCCCATTGTCAGGCTAAGCGTTTCCAGCGCCAGCATTCGTTCTGGGGACTTTTCCTCTTGCCACTTTTGACGAAAAAATGCGGCATCTGCTTCGGGAGAACGATCCGGTTTGCTGCGATCCGCTTGCAATTCATCGGCAAGAATGTTGACTTCCGATACCACCGTGCCTTCATGAGACTGACTCGACTGCATGCCACGCGTGCTTCTCCACTTCGCGAATACTTCGTGCACTTTTTGTAGTGCCGTTAAACGAGCACGTTCCAACTCTTCGCTAAGCCTAATTTTCATTGTCTGCGCCAATCCGTTGTGCCGTCCGGCCTATCCTCCAGGATAATGCCTTGTTCGGCAAGCAGTTTCCGGATGCGGTCAGCCTCCGCGAAGTTTTTGGCTTTTCTGGCTTCGAGGCGAAGGTCAATTTGTTTTTGGATATTCTTTCTTTCCTTTTCCTTTTCAGCGGCATGGACCGTAACAGTTGAGTCATATAAATAAGAAAGATCCGGTGATTTATTTATAGGAGATTGATTATCGGGAATAGGGATTTTTGGCGCGTTAAGCCATTCCAGCGGGATTGGAGCGTCTACTATGACGGTCTCCAGGCCTTGAAACCTGCCTTGCGCAGACATAGTGAAAAATCCAAGCATCCGCCCCATAGCATAAAGTTCTTCGGTATCGGCGTGATGCATAAACCCAAATGCCTTGGGTAAATTCAGATCGTCGGATAAAGCATCTACGAAATCGGTCATTCTCGTGGAAGAGGGAATCTTCGGGGGAACATCTCGGGGATATCCATCTAGCTTTCGATACCATTTATCCAGATTGATTTTAGCATCGTGAAACAGCTTGTTATTCCAATCAAGCGGTTCATTGTATTTAGTGGAAAGTAATGCCAGCCGAATATTTTCTCCTGTTGCTCTTTCTTCGACATTTCCCTTGGAATTCTTAAGCAAGTCCCGCACCGTCACGAAATTGCCCAGCGATTTGCTCATCTTCTCGCCGTTGACCGTGAGGAAGCCGTTATGCACCCATGTTTTCGCGAACGCCGAGCCGGGATTGGCGCAGCGGCTCTGCGCGATTTCGTTCTCATGATGGGGAAACATCAGATCCGCGCCGCCGCCGTGAAGGTCGAACGTCTCGCCGAGATAGGCCCAGCTCATCGCCGAGCATTCGATGTGCCAGCCGGGCCTTCCCTGCCCCCACGGCGAGTCGAACACGGCGGACGCGTCGTCGCCCGCATCGGCCGGTTTCCACAGCACGAAATCACCCGGATTCTTTTTATACGCCTCCACCTCCACGCGCGCCCCGGCCTTCAGCTCGTCCAGCACGCGGTGGGAAAGCTGGCCGTAGTCAGGATAGGAATGCACGTCAAACAGCACGTGGCCGCCGGCGGCATAGGCGTGCCCGCTTTCCAGTAAGCGGCGGATCAGCGCGATCATCTGCGCGATATGGCCGGTGGCGCGCGGCTCGTGCGTGGGCGCCAGCACGCCGAGCGCAGCCATGTCCGCATGAAATTGCTGTGTCACCTCGCGCGTCAGCGCGTCGATGGGAATGTCGCGTTCGGCGGCGCGGGCGTTGATCTTATCGTCCACGTCCGTGATGTTGCGCACGTAATTGACGCAGGCTCCGCCGTAATGATGCCGCAGCAATCGGAACAGCACGTCATACACCACCACGCTGCGCGCATTGCCCAGATGCGGTCGGTCATACACGGTGGGGCCGCACACATACAGGCGCACATTGGCGGCATCCAGCGGCGCGAACGCCTCCTTGCGGCGGGTGAGGGTGTTATAGAGGAACAGCGGCATTTATCCGTTCCCGGAACCGGTAAGCCGACCCATTGTTTCCTTCCGGCCCAGCAAAGGCAGCAGCGCTTTAAGCTCCGGGCCCCGATCTTTTCCCGTCAGCGCGCGCCGCAGCGGCATAAAAAGCTCTTTGCCCTTGCGCCCGGTGGCGGATTTCACGGCGGCAATCCACGCATCATAGGTTGTTCCGTCCCACGGCTCCGGCGGCAGCATTTTTGCGGCGGCGCTTAGAAACCCGGCATCTTCTCCGCTAAAAACAGGTTGCCGGTGGCGGTGCAGAATATCCCACCATTCCCCCGCCTCTTCCAGCGAGCCGATATTGCCGCGCACCGAGCGCCAGAACGTTTCATCCACCTGCGGCGGCAGGTGTGGCCGCGCGGCGGCGAAATCCATCCGGTGCAGCAGCTTGGCG
>JAFATP010000219.1 GCA_019243895.1 Alphaproteobacteria bacterium | reverse complement strand
TACGTCGGCGGCGGCGTGATCAACGCAGGTGTCGGCGCCTGCCGCACCGTCACCGCGCTGGTGCATGAAACGGGCTTCCCCTGCACCGTGACGTTGATGGGGCTTGGCGCATTCCCCGGATCGGACAAGCAATTTCTCGGCATGCTCGGCATGCATGGTTCGCTGGAAGCCAATATGGGCATGGCGAAATGCGATGTGATGATCGCCATCGGCGCACGTTTTGACGACCGCGTTACCGGCAGGCTGGACGGATTTTCGCCGCAATCGAAAAAAATCCATGTGGATATAGACCCCTCCTCCATCAATAAAAACGTGCGTGTGCAGGTGCCCATCGTCGGCGATGCCGGGGTGGTGACGCAACAGCTGCTGGAAGCGTGGCGGGCGCGCGGCGCCAAACCCGACATCGCGCCGTGGTGGAAACAGATCGGGCAATGGCGGGAGCGCAAGAGTTTTTCCTTTGCCATGTCGGACAGCGTCATCAAGCCGCAATACGCGCTGTCACGCCTGAACGCGCTCACCCGCGACCGTTCTCCTTATTTCACCACCGATGTCGGCCAGCATCAGATGTGGGCGGCGCAGTTTCTTTCGTTCAATGAGCCGCATCACTGGATGACTTCGGGCGGCCTCGGCACCATGGGATACGGCATGCCCTCGGCGCTCGGCGTGCAGGTGGCCCACCCGGACGCGCTGGTGGTATGCGTCACCGGCGAGGCGTCGCTCATGATGAACATTCAGGAGCTTTCGACGATTATGCAATACCGCCTGCCGGTGAAAGTGTTCATTCTCAACAACCGCTATATGGGCATGGTGCGGCAATGGCAGGAAATGTTCCACGGCTCGCGCTATTCGGAAAGCTACATGGACTCGCTGCCGGATTTCGTGAAGCTGGCCGAGGCGTATGGCATGAAGGGCATGCGCATTGAGCGGGTGGCGGACGTGGACGCCGGCATCAAGGAGATGATCGCCCATCCCGGCCCGGTGATCTGCGACGTGATGGTGGACCAGAACGAAAACGTCTATCCGATGATCCCGGCGGGCGCGGCGCATCATGAGCTGCTGCTGGGGCCGGAGGAGAAGGCGGTGCCGCAAAGCAAAGATCTATTATGAAAAAAATAATGCGGGGAATGTAATTGCGCCGCAGCGCCATTACCTCGCAGCGGCGGATCTAACACTTCCAACATCGTTGGCCGGTTGGGCAGCGATTACGGCGGGCGTTACGGCCTGATCGGGATTTTGCATCTGCACTCCGCCGCAGATATAAACTCTGTCAGCGGGGCCGAGTTTTTTCATATCATCATCGGTCAGTAGCGGATGTTTATCCGGATCGGTATTGGCGATTTTGAGATAAACCGGCTTGCCCGGCTCTCTTTCATCTCGCGTTTTAAAAATAGCCAATTCCGGTTTGCCATTCAGGAAAATACGTTCCGTCCAATTGAACAATCCCAGCGCCGGCCGAGCCTTCACGATGGCGTTTACTTCCTTAATGAATGCACGCAAATCGGCGTTCGGCTGCGATGGTTGCGCATTCTCCGCGCATTGGAAGACGCTGCGCGGCCTGGCATCTGCCACTTCGAATCCCGTGGCTGCGAACCAGCCTCCATCGGAGCAGAACGCCACCGTGGCAATCTCCTCGCGCATGGCCTTTTCGATCTGCTTGCGGATATCCTCCTCGCTTCTACCCTTCCACGCGTTGCGAATGTGCCATGCCATCGAATGCTCGTCGTGAAAATCGGCAAAGCCCACCGTGGCGCCCACCGTATTGGCATAGGCCTCGTCGCCGGGGCCCAGACGCACCACGTGCAGGGCGTGGCCCTTTTCATTGCTGAAATGGGCAATCTCGCTTTTCCAGCACTCACTGAACGCCTGCTGCGCCATGAGGCTGCAATCCGGCTTCCCGTAGCGGGCAGGCTCGTATTGGTTGGGCAGCCAATAGGAGTAATTGGTGATATGAGTGATGCCGCAGCCTTTGAGCCCATGTCGCTGATCCTTAGTGCTGCCCAGCACCTCCGCCATGATAAAAGGATTTTGCACGCCCTGCTGATCCCAAAGCTCCCTGGCATAACCGATGATTTCCTTCACTACTTCGGAAGGAAAGTGCTGTGCCGCGTCAATGCGTATTCCCTGAAAGCCCAGCTCCTCGATATACATCCTCACGAAGGGTTTCCACAGATGGTCTATAATCTGCCGACGGATTTCAGGCTTGCTGTAGTCTAATTGCGTTACGTCGTCCCACACCTGGCCGTTCAATCGAAACGTTTCCGATTTAAACCAATGTGAAGTATCAATATTTTCGGTGTCGGGCAGGCGCGGCTCTTCGTTCCTCTCCAAACTCGACCCCTTACCCATGTGCTTCAGCACCAGGTCGAACATGGGAACAAGCCCGCGGTTTTTCGCTTCCGCAGTATACTTCCTAACCATCTGTTTTTGCGCTTCCACATCGGCGGTGCCGAAAAATTCTTCCCGGAAGCTGCGCGGGTCGGTTATCGCATAGAGACTGCCCTGTTCGCCGCTTTTCTTCGGCACCTGGCTTACCGGGTGCAATGGACCCACCCATACCGCATTGAATCCCATATCGCCAATATCGCCGAGCTGTGCCGTCATCTCGCTGAAATTAGCGTAATGTCTTGGAAATTGGTGATAACAACGCAGCGTACCGTTCGGCTTTAATTCTTCCGTCATAAATTTCCGCCAAATTCACGAAATAAATAATGCGTCCATATAGAAGGTTTTGCGCCTAATCGCTTGCGCTTTTTTCACCGTATGTTTACTGAATACCATGATAGTAATGAATTTTTTCGATGTAAACCCTTAAAGAAATTGGTGAATGACCGACATCGTCTATGATATCCCCACCATCACCGAAACCAAAAGCCGCCATATTCTGGCGGTGCTGGTGGATAACGAGTTCGGTGTGCTGGCGCGGGTGATTGGCCTATTTTCCGGCCGCGGCTATAACATCGAGAGCCTGACCGTGGCGGAGGTGGAGCATCAGCAGAAGCTCTCCCGCATCACCATCGTCACCAGCGGCACGGAGATGGTGATCGAGCAGATCAAGCGCCTGCTCGAAAAAATGGTGCCGGTGCACCGGGTGCATGACTTAACGGTGGAAAGCCCGCACGTGGAGCGCGAACTGGCGCTGATCAAGGTGAAGGGACTAGGCGAGCAGCGTGTGGAGTCCTTGCGCATCGCCGATATTTTCCGCGCGCGCGTGGTGGATTCCACGACGCAAAGTTTCGTCTTCGAGCTCACCGGCACCTCTGAAAAAATCGACGCTTTCATTGCCCTCATGCAACCGCTGGGCCTAATCGAAATCTGCCGCACCGGCGTGGCCGCCGTGGCACGCGGCGCCGAAGCATTCGGATAGAATCACCAGCGAAAGCATTTTGCTCCAATCCACCCGCCAAGCAGCGCAAAGCCAAGCAGCGGCAGGTAATGCCATGCAATGAGGTGCAACGCCGAATCGGCCTGCTCCGAGAGACGGAGCGCCAGGCACCCGGCGCTGGCGGCGGCCAGCAGCGCTGCACTCCCCGCCAGCGCCGCGTGAGTGCTGGCCTGTTTGCGCAAGCAGTAGAGAAGCCAGCCTGCCGGCAGCACGGCGAACAGCGCGATGCAAAGCAGGCATTCGATGCCGTGCGCCGGTTGCGGTGCGGGCGGCTGGTCGCCACGCCACGCCAGGAACAGCAGGGCAATCAGCAGAGACAGCGGCAGCAAGGGAGCCAGCGCCAATCTCGCTTTCTGGTGCATATCAGGAAAAGAGAGCAGCGCGGCGCTGAACCCGGCGCTGATCATGACGCCCGCGAGCAGCGCGAGTTCCGTAACGAACATCGGCGCATGCAGTTTTTCCATCAAATCCTGGCGCAAGCCGAAATGCAGCAGCCACATCCCCGCATATATCAGGGAAACCGTCACCCACCGCATGAACAGCCGCGCTGGGGACGCCGGGAGGGGCGCCGGTTTCGCCTCGCTCGCCAGCGAATCAATCAAATCCTCGGTGCTGCGCATCACTCCACCAGCTTCTTTCTCAGCATCTTATAGGCGCGGTGGGCGGCCACCTTGACCGCCGACTCCTTCATGCCGATTTTTTCGGCCACCTCCCGGGCGGTATAGCCCTCTCCGTGCATCAGATGCAGGATAGTCGGCTGCTTTCCGGGCAGGCGGCGGATTTCCTCTTTTATGGATTCGTACGAAAAACCGGATTCGGTTACAGGCGCGGCGGAAATATTTTCGGCGGCGCTAAGGTCGGAGGCACGGCGCAGGCGGTCGGCATACAGCCCGCGCAGATGGTCGCGCAGCCGGAAGCGGGCGATAGCGAACGCCCACGGGGCATACGGACGCTTGCCGTCATACGTATGACGTGCTTTATGAATGGAAAGGAGAATCTCCTGCAGCACGTCTTCCACTTCGCCGGGCCGGCTAAGGCGCTTGGCCAAATACGGCCTCAACAGCCGCGCCGTCTGCTCCAGCGCCGCCGCATAGGCGCGCCGGTCACCCGCCAGGCCCTGGCGCATCAGGTTTTCCAGCAATCCGTCATGACTTTCCACACGCACCTCGAAGACTGTAACCTTTTTTAACCCGCCTGCGAATATTCAGGCATAAAGGAAAGCATCCATGCAGACCGTCATTCGTTTTTACACCCTGTTCCTACACTGGTTGGACGCCGCAAGTCCAGCGATGATGCTCCTGGTAAGGCTCTATATCGCCCATGTGTTTTGGGCTTCGGGCATATTGAAGATTTCCGATTGGAGCACCACGCTGCTGCTGTTCACCGACGAGCACCCGGTGCCGGGCCTGCCGCCGGCGGTCGCCGCCGTGCTGGGCACCACGTTTGAGCTCTGCTGCCCCGTGCTGCTGACGCTCGGGCTGGCGGCACGGCTTGCCACCCTGCCGCTGCTGGTGATGACGGCGGTGATCAATTTCACCTATCAGCAAGCGCCTGAACATTATCACTGGGCGCTCCTGCTGGGGATGATTCTGTTCTTCGGCCCCGGCAGGCTGTCGCTGGATCACTTGATCGCCAGGCGGGCAGGGCACGGCAACACTATTTAAGGATTTAGATATGCAACGACGTTATTTTATCAAGCTTGCTTTGGCGGCGGCGGCAGCCGTGACCATCGCGCCACTGGGGAGGATGAAAGCTATGGCAGAAGAAAAGATTGAAAAAATGAATCTAAGCGACGCCGAATGGAAAAAACGGCTGGAGCGGGAGCAATACGAGGTTTTGCGGCATGAGGGCACGGAGCGCCCGTTCGAAAGCCCGCTGAATAACGAGAAACATCGCGGCACATTTGCCTGCGCAGGCTGCGGGCTGGCGCTCTTTCCCTCCACGTTCAAGTTTGACAGTGGCACCGGCTGGCCGAGCTTTTACGATGCCATACCCGGCCACGTTGAAACGCGCACCGATCATAAGCTGTTGATGGCGCGCACCGAATATCATTGCGCACGCTGCGGCGGGCACCAGGGCCATGTGTTCAATGACGGCCCCGCGCCTACCGGGCTGCGCTATTGCAATAACGGCGTGGCGCTGAAATTCATCCCGGAAAAAGCATGAATATCGTCGAAACGGGATTAGCTTTCCTGGAGGGGGTGGCGCTGATCGCCAGCCCCTGCATCCTGCCGGTGCTGCCGCTGGTGCTCTCTGCCTCGGTGGAAGGCGGAAAAAAGCGCCCGTTTGGCATCATCACCGGCTTCGTGCTCTCCTTCAGCGCCTTTGCCCTGTTTGCGCGCTTTCTGGTGGCTCGCCTGCACCTGGACCTCGATATTATACGTAACGCTTCGCTGGTGCTGCTCCTGCTATTTGGCATCGTGATGATCTCCTCCACACTCTCCGAAAAATTCAGCCAGTGGACGCAAGGCGCCGCCTCGCTTGGCAGCGCGCTTTCACGCCGGGGCGGCGAGGGGTTTGCCAGCGGCATCGTCATCGGCGCGCTGATCGGCCTGGTATGGACCCCTTGCGCCGGGCCGATTCTGGCGGCGGTGCTGGTGCAGGTGATCCGCCAGCAGACCGATGCGGCGGGGGTGCTGATGATCATTTCTTTCGCATTGGGCGCGGGCGTGCCGATGCTTATTATTGCATTACTGGGGAAAAAAGTTATGGACAGGATCGGCTTTTTCAAAACGCATGCGCAAGCCGTGCGTAAGGCGTTCGGTGGGCTTATCCTTCTTTCGGTGGCGTTCATCGCTTCCGGCGCAAACCCGCAGGCGCTGATCGGCGGCGGCGGGCCCGCCCCGGCAGGCCCCGCGCAAGGATTGCAGGACGGCCTGCGGGAGCCGTATCCCGCCCCGGATTTTTCAGGCATTGACGATTGGATCAATACCAAGCCGCTGACCATGCATGAGTTGAACGGCAAGGTGGTGCTGGTGGATTTCTGGACCTATTCCTGCGTCAACTGCGTGCGTACGCTGCCGTATCTGACGGCCTGGGACAGCAAATATCGCAATAAGGGCCTGGTCATTGTCGGCGTGCATGCGCCCGAATTCGAGTTTGAAAAGAAACCGGATAATGTGAAAATGGCGGTGATCCAGCGCGGCATTCATTACCCGGTGGCACTGGACAGCGAGCTGCGCACGTGGGACAATTTTCATAATCGCTACTGGCCCGCCCATTATCTGATCGACCGCAACGGCAATGTCGTCTACACGCATTTTGGCGAAGGCAATTACGAGGAAACCGAGCATAATATCCGCTATTTGCTGGGACTGACGGAGACAGAGCCCGCCGGTGCCCCGGCGGTAACCGTCGAGCCTTCCTCCGGCAACGGGCAAACGCCGGAAACCTATCTGGGTTATCGCCGTGCCGAGCGCTTCAGCAGCAAGATTAACGCCGTGCACGATGCGCAGACCGAATATCAATTCCCATCTTTCCTGCCGATCGATCAATGGGCACTCAAGGGGCGGTGGAAGATCGGGCCGGAATATATCGTCTCCGGCGCGCAAGGAGCGGCGCTCAGACTCAATTTCAAGGCCCGGAAGGTGTTCTTAGTGCTGGGCTCGGCGGGTGGCGGGCCCGTGCATGCCTCGCTGATGCTGAACGGCGAGAAGGTGGCAGGCAATGCGGGCAAGGACGCGCCCGGAGGCACGGTAACGGTGCGGCAGCACACGCTCTATGAGCTGATCGACCAGAAAACGGCGCAGAACGGGCTTTTGGAAATCACTGCCGATGCCGACGGGCTGGAGGCCTATGCGTTCACTTTCGGTGATTAAGCAATAAACATCCTAGCATAGGGAGCATTGATTCCTCTCCTTCCACATTGATTCTTCATATTTGGCGGGTATATTCCTCCGCCATGACTGACGCCGCCGTTGCCGCCCCGCGCTCAAACCACCGCCTATTTTCTCTCACGCTCGGCTCCCTCGGCATCGTCTATGGCGATATCGGCACCAGCCCGCTTTACGCCTTTCGGGAATCGCTGGCCGCCATCGGCGGGGCAATGGCGGGCCCGCCGGAGGTGCTCGGCCTGCTGTCGCTGGTGTTCTGGACGCTGCTGATTATCGTCACTGTTAAATATATCCTGCTGTTGCTGCGCGCCGATAACGACGGCGAAGGCGGCATTCTTTCTCTCATGGCGCTGGCGAAAAACGGCGCGGGAAAGCATACGACCCGCATTATCCTGCTCGGCATGATCGGAGCATCCCTGTTTTACGGCGATGCGGTGATTACCCCGGCCATTTCGGTGCTTTCGGCAGTGGAAGGCGTGCATCTGCTGACGCACGCCTTTGACCCCTACATCGTCCCCGCCGCGATCCTCATCATGGTGCTTCTGTTCGTGGTGCAGGAGCATGGCACGGCTCGCGTCGCGCGTTTTTTCGGGCCGGTTATGGCGCTCTGGTTTGTCGCCATGGCGCTGGGCGGCCTGAGGCATCTGAAGGACACGCCGGGCATCTGGCACGCCATCTTTCCGAATCACGCCATTCATTTTCTTACCCATCACGGGTTCGCCGGGATAGTTGCTTTAGGCTCGGTGTTTCTTTGCGTCACCGGCGCCGAGGCGCTCTACGCGGATCTCGGTCATTTCGGCAAAAAACCCATCCGCTTAGCGTGGATAGCTTTCGTTTTTCCCGCGCTGCTGTTGAATTACTTCGGCCAGGGGGCGCTGATTCTAAAACACCCTGAGGCGGCGGCCGATCCGTTTTACCTGCTTTATCCGGGCTGGGCCTTGCCGGGGATGGTGATACTGGCCACGCTGGCCACCATCATCGCCAGCCAAGCCGTAATCACGGGCGCTTTCTCGCTCACCTATCAAGCGATCCGGCTGGGGCTGCTACCGCGGCTGCAGGTGTATTACACCTCTCAGACCGAAGCGGGGCAGATTTACGTTCCTCACGCCAACTGGCTGCTGTTCATCGCCGTCATCACCCTTATCCTTCTGTTTCGCTCCTCCAGCCATCTTGCCGCCGCATACGGCATCGCCGTCACCGGCACCATGGTGATCACCGCACTGCTGACTTTCATCGTCATGCGCCAGGTGTGGCGGTGGTCGCTCGGCCAGGCGCTTGCCGTCATGGCACCGCTGCTGCTGGTAGACGTCTCCTTTCTTGGTGCCAATATGGTTAAGATTGTCGATGGGGGATACGTGCCGCTGCTGATCGGCGCCAGCCTTTTATTGCTGATGCGCACCTGGGTGCGCGGGCGCGCCATCATGCAGTCACAGCTGCGCAACCGGCGCCACAGCATGGAGGCGCTGATCACCGAGCTGCGCCGCAATCCACCGCTGCGCGTGGCGGGAACCGCTGTTTATCTTCGCGCCGATGCCGATTATGCTCCCTCGGCCCTGCTGCAAAACCTTAAGCATAATCGCGTACTGCACGAGCATAATATCTTCGTCACGCTGCGGCTGTCCAATCACCCGCACGTGCCGGATGACAAGCGCATCGAAATTACCTCGCTGGATAAGGATTTCATCCAGGTGTTCTTCTATTTCGGCTATATGGAATCCCCAAACCTGGCCAAGGGCGTGGCCTTGCTGCGGCGCGCCGACATCCCGCTGGATTTGATGACGACGTCGTTTTTCATCTCGCGCCGCCACGTGGTGGCATCCGACAATTTCGGCATGCCGTTGTGGCAAGACCGGCTTTTCATCGGCATGATGGATTTCAACAGCGGTGCCGCCTCCTATTTCCGCATTCCCTCCAGCCGCGTCGTGGAAATGGGCACGCAGGTGATGGTATGACCGGCCTTATTTTTACCATCGGCCATTCCACGCGGCCGCTGGAGGAATTCCTGCATCTATTGCAGGTGCACGGCATCACGCTGCTGGCCGACGTGCGGAAAATTCCCCGGTCGCGCCGCTATCCCCACTATAATAGCGAAGCTTTGGCCGCGGCACTGGAAGATGCCGGTATCGCCTATCGTTGGCTGCCGGAGCTGGGAGGCCGGCGGCCCTTAAGCGAAAATTCCTTGAACGCCGGGTGGAAAAATCATTCCTTCCGCGCTTATGCCGATTATATGCAGACCCCCGCCTTCGCGGAGGGATTGAATAAATTCCTGCGCGAGGCTGCCGGTCGGCGCGCGGCATTAATGTGCGCCGAGGCGGTGCCGTGGCGTTGCCACCGCTCGCTGATCGCCGACGCACTGACGGCACGCGGCATGACCGTGCAGGATATCCTCAACGATACGCGCGCCGTTCCCCACACCCTGCCGCTCTTTGCGGAAGTCCAGGCAGCGCGGGTGATTTAT
>JAFATP010000180.1 GCA_019243895.1 Alphaproteobacteria bacterium | reverse complement strand
TACAGCCATTTCACGCTGGAGGCGGAAGTGTACCTGGCGGAGGTTGCCAACGCCATGCAGAAAAGCGGCTGGTTCGCACCGGCGGAATTCCGCCGCCTGCCGCATTCAAAAGCGGAGGAGAAGATTCTGGCGATGCTGGAAAAATTTTTGGATTGACCGCCGCCCAACCTAGCTATTTGCACCGCGTTCCTCTCCTTTATCCTTGTCAACTCTTTGCGGTTCTATCTGCGATCGAGGCGATGATAAATTCTCCCGTTCAAAGCCCTTAGGGTTCCAGTATACCGAGTGGCCTTGTCTATCCGACGGGATTTCCAAAGTGCCAATGACTTCCCCATTCCTTCTTTTAACTTGCACATGCCAGAATTCGCCATCGAAAGTCCCTTTCGAATTTGCAGTAAGGTTGTCACCGAGACGCACCACTAATAGAAACCCTGCTAACCTCCTCACTTCCTCGGGCAAGTCCTTTAATTCCTCATTTTGCATAAAAAATTCTCCAAGCCGATTAATAATTAATCGCTGCATGCATAGCGCAAATGCAATTATATTTCAATAAAGATATTACTGTTTTTTTATACTTCTTCGCGCCAGCGCATCGGCGCGCTCGTTAAGCGCATGGCCGGAATGGCCGCGCAGCCAGTGCCACTGCACCGTGTGGCGCGCCGCCGCCTCTTCCAGGCGCAGCCACAAATCCTGGTTCTTCACCGGTTTCTTCCCCGCCGTTTTCCAGCCGCGCAGCTTCCACCCCGGCAGCCAGGTGAGGATGCCGTTGCGCAGATATTCGCTGTCGGTGTAAAGCTCCACTTCGCACGGCTCCTTCAGCGCCTCCAGCGCAGCGATGGCCGCCATCATCTCCATGCGGTTATTGGTGGTGAGCGGCTCGCCGCCGGAGAGCTCCCGCTCCTTGCCGCCATATTCCAGCACCGCTCCCCACCCGCCCGGGCCGGGATTGCCGCTGCATGCCCCGTCGGTGTGAATGATGACCTGCTTCATAGGCCAGAACGCTGAAAATGGCGCAGCTTCTCCACATATTCGAGCGGGTCCTTCGGAGAGACCAGCGCCCCGGGAGGGTGAAAGAGCCGGTCATGCGCGCGCGTGAGCAGAAAACGCAGCGCCGCTCCGCGCAAGAGCAGCGGGAACGCCGCTTCCTCCTCCGGCGTCAGGGAACGCCGCCGCGTATACGCCTGCATCAGCGCCTGCGCGCGCTCGGGCACGAAGCGGGGACGGTGGTCAAAGCACCACGCATTGACGCAAATCGCCAGGTCATATGCCCAGGCGTCATTGCAGGCGAAATAAAAATCGATAACGCCGGAAAGCATCGGGCTTTTGCCGAAATTTTTGGTGAAGAACACGTTATCGGGAAATAAATCCGCATGGATAGGGCCGCCCGGAAGCCCGTGCGGCCAATGCCCGCTCACGTAATTAAACTCCTCATTGATGAGCGCGCGCAGCCCGCCCTCGATTTCATCCACGCGATCGATGATTTTATCGATGATGGCCTCCCAGCCCTTCACCGACATGGCGTTCGCGCGGAAATGCGGATAATCCATTGCGGCCAGATGCATGTCCGCCGCCAGCCGCCCCAGTTGCAGCATATGCTCAACGGTTATTTTTTCCACGCCGCCGCCCTCCAGGAAACTCACCAGCAAGGCGGGCTTTTCCTTCACCGCCGCCAGCGCCTGCCCGCTTTGCATGCGCACGGGATGCGGACAAGGGATGCCACGCTCGCCCCACCATTCCATCAAAGTGGTGAAATAAGGAAGATCGTCGATCCTGACGCGTTTTTCAAAGAGCGTGAGAATGAATTTTCCCTGATCGGTCACCAGGAGAAAATTGCTGTTCTCCACCCCTTCCATGATGCCTTGAAAGGATTGCAGCGCGCCGATGCCGTAATGCGCCAGCAGCGCGCGGATGTCGGCCTCGTCGAGCGGGGTATAAACGGCCATTGCGGCGTTGCTTAGAGCACCCGCTCCACCATGAGCTTCTTGATCTCGGCGATGGCCTTGGCAGGATTCAGCCCTTGGGGCAGGTTTTGGTGCAGTTGAGAATGGTGTGGCAGCGATAAAGCTTGAAGGGATCTTCCAGCTCATCCAGGCGCTCGCCGGTGGCCTCGTCGCGGCTGTCGATGATCCAGCGATAGGCGTGCAGCAGGATGGCGGGGCCCAGATAACGCTCGGAATTCCACCAATAGCTGGGGCAGCTGGCGGAGCAGCAGGCGCAGAGGATGCATTCGTAAAGCCCGTCCAGCTTGGCGCGGTCCTCCGGCGATTGCAGCCGCTCGCGCGACGGCGCGGGCGTTTCCGTCTGCAGCCAGGGCTTCACCGATTCATATTGCGCGTAAAACAGCGAAAGATCGGGCACCAGGTCTTTCACCACGCTCATATGGGGCAGCGGATAAATATCCACCTCGCCCCGCACCTCGGCGATGGGCTTGGTGCAGGCCAGCGTATTGGTGCCGTCGATGTTCATGGAGCAGGAGCCGCAGATTCCTTCGCGGCAGGAGCGGCGGAAGGTGAGCGTGGAATCGATCTCGTCCTTGATCTTGATCAGCGCGTCCAGCACCATCGGCGCGCATTGCTCCATGTCGATCTCATAGCGGTCCACGCGGGGGTTCTTGGGCTTGCCGTCCTCGTCCACATCGTCCGGATCCCAGCGGTAAATATTGAACGCCTTGACGCGCTTGGCGTCCGCCGGGGCTTTAAAAACCTTGCCTTTTTGCTTGATGCGGGAGTTC
>JAFATP010000041.1 GCA_019243895.1 Alphaproteobacteria bacterium | reverse complement strand
CACCAGCGCCCGCACGAGGCAGCGCCCGATGCGGCCCAAGCCGTTAATACCTACGCGCAGCGTCATGGTCCAACCGTTTTAACACGGCATTCACCACGTGGAGCGGTGTAATGCCGAAATGCGTGTATACATCCTCATACGGGCCGGAGGCGCCGAAGCTTGGCATGCCGATGAAAATGCCGTCCGCGCCGATGTACTTTTCCCAGCCCAGCCGCACGCCCGCCTCAACGGCGACTTTCAGCCCATCGCTGAGTACCCCCCGGCGGTATGCGGCGGGCTGCTGGTCAAACAGTTCCCAGCAGGGGAGGGACACCACGCGGGCGGGAACGCCGCGCCGGCATAAATCCTCCTGCGCGGCAAGCGCCAGATGCACTTCCGAGCCGGTGGCAATCAGCGTCACCTCGGAAGGAATGCTGCAATCGGACAGCACATAGCCGCCGCGCGCGCAAAGATTCTTTTCGCGATACTGGGTTCGCACGGTGGGAATGTTCTGCCGCGTCAGCGCCAGCAGGGAAGGCGCATCGCGGAAAAAGAGGGCGAGCGCCCAGCACTCGGCGGTTTCCACCGCATCCGCCGGGCGGAACACATATAGGCCGGGGATGGCGCGGAGCGCCGCCAGCTGTTCCACCGGCTGGTGCGTGGGGCCGTCTTCCCCCAGGCCGATCGAGTCATGCGTCATGACATAAATCACGCGCTGGCCCATCAGCGCCGACAGGCGGATGGCGGGGCGGGCGTAATCCGAGAACACGAGAAAGGTGCCGCCATAGGGGATAAATCCGCCGTGCAGGCTTAAGCCGTTCATGACGGCGGCCATGGCGTGCTCGCGCACGCCGTAATGAATATAGCGGCCATGATAGTCATGCGCGGAAACCGGCAGCGTCTGCTTCGTCTTGGTGTTATTGGAGCCGGTTAAATCCGCCGAGCCGCCCACCATTTCCGGGATAATCTCGGTCAGCACCTCCAGCGCCGCCTCGGAGGATTTGCGGGTGGCCTCTGCCGGTTTTTTCTCTATCAGCCGGCGCTTATGCGCATTCAGGCGCTCCAGCCACGCTTCCGGCAACTCCCCTTCGATGCGCCGCTCGAACTCGGCTTTTTGGGAAGGGGCAAGCGCCGCATAGCGCTCTTTCCACGCAGCGAATTCTTCCGCGCCGCGCTGCGCGGTGGCGCGCCACAGCGCCCGCACCTCCTTTGGCAGCTCGAACGGCGGATGCGGCCAGCCCAGCTGGTGGCGGGCGCCGAGCATCTCTTCCTTGCCCAGCGGGGAGCCGTGCGTTTTCTCCGTGCCCGCCTTGGTGGGAGCGCCGTAGCCGATGGTGGTGCGGCAGGCGATCAGCGTCGGGCGCACCGCCGCATTCGCGGCGCGCAGCGCCGCGCCAATGGCGGCGGGGTCATGGCCGTTAATGGCCGAGACTTCCCAGCCGTAGGCGGCGAAGCGCGCCAGGGTATCGTCGGACACGGAAAGCCGGGTGGGGCCGTCAATGGAAATGCCGTTGTCGTCGAACAGCACGGTCAGGTGCGACAGCCGCAGATGTCCGGCCAGTGATGCCGCTTCGTGGCTGATGCCTTCCATGAGATCGCCATCGCCCGCGATGACGTAGGTGCGGTGATTGACCACAGCATTGCCGAACTGCGCGTTCAGCATGCGCTCCGCCAGCGCCATGCCCACTGCGTTGGCCAGCCCCTGGCCCAGCGGGCCGGTGGTGGTTTCGATGCCCGCGGCGTGACCGAATTCCGGGTGGCCCGCCGTGCGCGCGCCCAGCTTACGGAAGCGCTTCAATTCCTCCAGCGGCATGTCCGCGTAGCCGGTCAAATGCAGCAGCGCGTAAAGCAGCATGGAGCCGTGGCCGGCGGAAAGCACGAAACGATCGCGATCCGGCCAGGAAGGATGCGCCGGATCGAATTTGAGAAACCGCGCGAAGAGCACGGTGGCCACGTCCGCCATTCCCATCGGCATGCCGGGATGGCCGCTGGCCGCCTGCTCCACCGCATCCATCGCCAGCGCGCGGATGGCGTTCGCCATGGCGCGGTGCGACGTGGGCAGCGGCACCGTCTCCGTTTTTTTGCCGCCGTCAGCCATTGTCATGACGCTCGCCGCGCGCGAATGTTTTTGCACATAGCCGTTTCATTTTACCAAAAATATCATGCTCTCTGCGTATATGCTTGCCTTTTAGGCGAAATGCAGCTTTTGTAGCAAAAACCTTGCAAGAGTCACGCACTATGTTTCAAGCGGTTCTGTAGTCCATGCAGCGCACATCGTATCCCGCCCATGAATTCCCTCCCGGGGAGCAGATGCAGGAGGCGACCCAGGCGTTGTTTGAAGCCATCGCCCGCGTGGAAGCCGCCATTGAGGAGCGGGAGGAAGATGCGGATGATGAAGAAAGCAGTCCACTGCACGCTGTCAGGAAGCGGTGCAGCGCCCTGGAGCATGAAAATGCGGAGCTGCATGACGAGCTGAAAGCGGTACAGGAACGTCATGCGGTCACCTCCGCCCAGGTGAAGGAGCTTTCGGCGCGGCTGGACGGGCTGGTGGACCGCTTGTCGCAGTTGTTATCGGAATAAGGTTTCGCGCCAGCACGCCGCCGATGACGGCAAGCGTGTTGCCCGTGCCCGCGCCGATGGCGCCGCCCACCAATCCGCCGCCCACCACGCCGACCGCCGTGCGACGTCTTCCTTATTCACGGCGGAGCCGCCATGGCTACAGGTATAAAGAGAAAAGTAAGGGATGAGCGGAAGCTTATAAAAAGGCATGCGAAATCTTTATCGCCTCCTTATTCGCCATGGCTTATCCATTTTAACCCATGACTGACCCCCGCCTTATGATTCACGGCGGCCTTGGCCCCGCGGCAGGATTTGCGCGCGGGAAGCATCAGGAGCGCGCCGCGCTTCAGCGCATCGCGGAGGACTCCTTCGTGTTCCTGCGGCATCATACCGCGCTGGAAACCGTGATCCATGCGGTGAGCCTGCTGGAGGATGATCCGCTGTTCAATGCCGGAACCGGCTCCAAGCTGCAAAGCGACGGCGTCATCCGCATGACTGCCTCCGTGATGGACGGCGCGCGGCAGCGTTTCGCCGGCGTCATTAATATCCGCGATGTGAAAAACCCGGTGCAGGTTGCGGCGCGCCTGCTGGAATATGATGACCGCGTGCTGGCGGGCGAGGAGGCCACGGCTTTTGCGCGCGGACAGGGATTTTCCGCCCATAACCCGGAAACGGCCGCCCGCCGCACGGCGTATGACGAACAGCACAAGGGCGGAACGGTGGGTTGCGTGGCGCTGGATGCGGCGGGCAGGTTGGCCGCGGCCACCTCCACCGGCGGCAAGGGTTTCGAAATGCCGGGGAGGGTCAGCGATTCGTCGACCGTCGCCGGGAATTATGCCAATGCCGTCGCCGCCGTCTCCTGCACCGGCATCGGCGAGGATATCGTCAACAGCGCGCTGGCCGCCCGGATCGTCATCCGCGTCACCGACGGCATGACGCTGGATGCCGCCTCCGCCGCCGCCGTCGCGGAACTCGCCGCGCAAAGAGGGGAAGCCGGGTTCATCGCGCTTGACGCCCAGGGGCATATGCAACAGGCGGCAACCCACCCTTATCTGGCCTATGCCACGCATGACGGGCGGCTTCGGGTGTTTTAATGCGTGCCTGCTGTATGCCCCCCGCCGCTGCCGCTGCGCAGCGTTATTCGGTTGCTTTCCGCAAAAAAATGATGCACATGCCGCTGGAGACGGTTACAAATCAGGAAGGCGACAACCGGGATGCGTCCGGCCTGTGGGGGCTTAGCTCAGTTGGTAGAGCACTTGCTTTGCAAGCAAGATGTCAGCGGTTCGATTCCGCTAGCCTCCACCACGCTTCGCCTTCGGCTACGCGTGGCGCAGCCACGACGGAGCCGACCTAGGCGAAGCAGTGCCCGCCGTAGCTCGGA
>JAFATP010000038.1 GCA_019243895.1 Alphaproteobacteria bacterium | reverse complement strand
GCATGGAGAGCGTCTCGCGGTCGCCTTTCACAAATGCGTCGAACGTCATTTCAAACGCATGGCGGGCGCCCTGCAGGAAATGCTCCACGGTGAAATCGGCATCCGCCGCCTTGATGGCCGCCAGCGCCTCGCGCGCCTGCGGATTCTGCACCGCGGCGACCAGGCCGGCGTCGCGGTCTTCCACCACCTGCTTCAGCCGGGCCGCAGCTTCCACCACGCGCACCACCGGCTTTTCCGGTTCCCGCTTGCGCTCCGCATACGGTGAGCCCTCGAAACCGGTTTTCTGTCCCAGCACGCTGCGCAGCCTGAGCAGCACGAATCCGGCAATCAGCGCGAGGATGACAATGTCAGCGTAAGCCATAATTCTCCATTCTTTCTATTGTATAGCATATGGGGAATGTGCTAGCAATCGCCAGCCGACAATCAGCCAAAGGAATCTACGATGAGCGAGCCGGATGAACGCCCGCCAAGTTTTATGGTAAAAGGTCAATATATCAAAGACTTGTCGTTTGAGAACCCCAATGCGCCGCACAGCCTGGCCGTGCTGGAGACTCGCCCTTCGATAGACGTCCGCGTTGATTTGCGCGCGCAGAAGCTGCAGGAAGAGTTTTACGAGGTGCAGCTGGCCGTCAACTCCCGCGCGACGCTGGAAGGCGCCACCCTTTTTCTGGTGGAGCTGGTCTATGCGGGCGTGTTCGAAGTGGTGAATGTGCCAGCGGACCGTTTGGAAGCGCTGTTATGGGTGGAATGCCCGTTTGTGCTGTTCCCCTTCGCCCGGCGTGTGGTGGCCGACGTCACGCGTGACGGCGGATTCCCGCCGCTGATGCTGGATCCCATCGATTTTCACGCCCTTTACATGCAACAGCGGGCAAAAAAGTCACAGGAGGCTGAACAGCAGCAGGCATAGGCAAAAATCAGTTTGCGTTTGGTGGGTATTTGAATTATGTTCCCGCATCAAACAGTTACCATGATGAAACGTTTGGCTAACCGTTTATTTCCGTTTTTAACCTCTCTAGGAAGGACCGAAGCGATGAAGCACCTCAGGACAGTGACGCTGGCCGCCATCGCCGCACTGGCGCTGGCACCGGCGGTGATGGCGTCAGATGAGCCGCATGACAAGGCAATCGACAGGGAAGGCCGCCCCATCATGGACGAACGCGGCAATTGCGTGCAGACCAAGTGGCACACCGCCAATGACATCTGTGGCGCCAAGGCCCCTGTGGCTCCCCCTGCCAAGAAAGAAGCCCTCAAGCTGACCCGCGAGGAGCGTACCGTCTATTTCGACTTTAACAAATCCACTATCAAAGCATCCGAGCAAGGCAAGCTGAATTCGCTGATCAAAGCCCTGCGCGATGCCAAGGAAGTGGAAAGCGTGGACATCGTCGGCCACACCGACCGCATCGGCAGCAACAGCTACAACGACAAGCTGTCGCGCAAACGCGCCAACGCCGTGCGGGCATACCTCGCGCGCCATGGCGCCGGCATCAAAGTGCGCAAGGTGGATGTCGAGGGCGTCGGCAAGAACGACCCGGTCACCCATTGCGGCGACCTGCCTCGTGCCGAGCTGATCAAGTGCCTGGCGGAAGACCGCCGCGTCGAGATCCGCCTGAATTACGCAAAATAATCCGCGTCAATTCGTGGCTACTCAACGGCAAGAAGGGCTCCCTCGCGGGGGCCCTTCTTTTTTTATCGCAGGGGAGCGGAAGCGATGACGGACTCCTTTTATTCCGTGCTCAATGAGCGGGCGCTGACGGCAGCGGCGGCGCTGCTGATCCATGTCGCGCTGGCGGGGCCGCGCCCGCTGCTGCGGCTGCTCAGGATCGACCGACCGAGCGCCGCCTTTGCCGCCGCCTTGCGCGCGCTTGAGCGCAAGCTTAACCGAGCCGCCCGCGCCCCGGAGCAGCGGGCTCTGCGCGGCGCGTTGCTGGTGGCGCTGCTGGCCGGGCTGGCATTGCTGGCCGGTGCGCTGGCCCATGCTTTGTTCGGGCGCTGGCATGAAGCCTCGCTGGCGGAAGCGGCGGCGCTGGCGGCGCTGCTGGGCCTGCGGCAGCAAACGGGGATGGCGCGCAGCATCGCGGCGCGTCTGGAGGAGGGAAATATCACCCTGGCGAGGGAGGAGCTGGCCGGCTCCGCCTGGCGCAACGCCGCGGTGCTGGACGCCCACGCGCTGATGCGCGCCGCCGTGGAGACGTCCACGCTTTCCGTGTGCGAGCGCGTGATCGCCCCGCTGTTCTGGTATCTGGCGCTGGGCCTGCCCGGCGCTGCCCTGGTGCGTGCGGCCACCGCCGTCTCCGGCGCCACGTTCCACGCGCGGGATTATTTCGGCCGCGCCGCCGAATGGCTGCAGGCCGGCTTGCAGTTCATACCTTCGGTGCTGACGGAGCTCTTTTTTCTGCTGGCCGCCGCGCTCTTTCCTTACACTCGCCCGGTGGCGGGAATGCAGGCATTGTTGATCTCCGCCGCCCTTCCCTTCCGCATGCGCCTGCTGACGGTGGCGGGAGCGCTGCTGAATCTGTCGCTGGGCGGCCCGCTCTCGCCTTATGCCCAGGTACGAACAGGCACGCCGCCCTGGCTGGGCGGCGTGATGGCGCGCGCCATGCCGCGCGATGCGCGCCGCGCCGGATTACTGATCTGGGGTAGCGTGCTGATTGCGCTGATCGGCCTGCTTGCGCTTGGCTTTTTCCCGGCCTAGCTCCGAAAATGCCGGCATCTTGCCCGGCCCGGTCAGGAAATTCTTGCGGATGTCCACCGTGGTGCGCACGCCGATATCATCGAAATGCGCCGCCAGCCAGGTATCCGCCATGGCGCGCCCCAGCTGAAATAAATGCTGGAAGAAATCCCAGCCCGCGTTCATCTTGCTGGAAGCGTTCAAATCTTTCAACTCGTCCGGCGAATAAAGCAGGTGCATGCGAATATCCTTATAGCGCTCGCGGTCCAGCCGCCCCTCGTCAATCAGCCGCTTGACGAAGTCGATGGCGCGCATTTCGGCGATCAGGCTGGAGTTGAAGGTGATCTCATTCAGCCGGTTGATAATTTCCGTGGCGGTTTTAGGCAGCTGCGCCCGGTAAATCGGGTTAACCTGCACCAGCGCGATATCTTCGCTGCGGCAATTGTAAATCAGCGGCCATAGCGCCGGGTTTCCCATATACCCGCCGTCCCAGTAATATTCGCCGTCCACCTCCACCGCCTGGAACAGGAAGGGAATGCAGGCCGAGGCCAACAGCACCTCGGTGGTGATCTCATGGCATTTAAAGACGCGCGCCTGGCCGCTGGCCACGTGGGTGGCGGTGATAAAAATCTTGATCATGCTGCACGCCTGCAACGTGTTCAAATCCAGGAATTCGTCCAGCACATAGCGCAGCGGATTCAGGTTCAGGGGATTCAAATCATAGGGTGACAACATGCGCGACAGCACGTCAAAATAATGATAGGCGGGCGAGGAATCCAGATTCCACCCGGTGAGCATGCGCTCCACCGGCGATTTATAAAAGGGCGAGAAAATCCCCACTTCGCTGATAGCGCGCCAGAAGCCGGCGAGCGCGTCGCGTGCGCCGTCACGTCCGCCGCGGGCGAAACCATTGACCATCACGGCGGCGTTCATGGCCCCGGCGCTGGTGCCGGAGACACCCTCGATGGTCAGCCGTTCGTCTTCCAGCAGCCGGTCCAGCACCCCCCAGGTGTAAGCCCCGTGCGAACCGCCTCCCTGAAGGGCGAGGTTAATGGATTTGGTTTTCATGAGAGCAATTAAGGGACGCGATTATTGCGCCAACCAGCCGCCGTCCATGGTCACCATCTCGCCGGTCATGGCGGCGGCGTCCTCGCCGCAAAGAAACACGATCATGGCGCCGATATTCTCCGGTTTGATAAAACGGCGGTTGGGCTGTTTCTCCCCCAGCAGATGGGCGGTTGCCTCCTCAATGCTGAGATTTTCCGCCTTGGCCTTGTCCTCGATCTGCTTCTGCACCAGCGGCGTATGCACCCAGCCGGGACAGATGGCGTTGCAGGTGATAGGGCTTTCCGCAGTTTCCAGCGCCACCACCTTGGTCAATCCCACGATGCCGTGCTTGGCGGCGACATACGCCACCTTTCGCTCGGAAGCCACCAGCCCGTGCACCGAGGCAATATTGACGATGCGGCCAAACCCGCGCTTGCGCATGCCGGGGATGGCGGCTTTCGTGGCATGAAAAGCGGCAGACAGGTTAATGGCGATGATGGCATCCCATTTCTCTTCGGGAAACTCTTCTACGGGGGCGGTGAATTGAATGCCTGCGTTATTGA
>JAFATP010000271.1 GCA_019243895.1 Alphaproteobacteria bacterium | reverse complement strand
ACCACTTCCGCCGCAGAGCGAGCGGTTGCGCCAGAAACAAAATGTTCGATCAGCTTCCCTTGCTGCCGGCCTGTTAATCTACTCTTACGCTTATACATCGTAGCTGTTTTTAGACCTTTCTTCAGGTCTTAGCTACTTCAGCCCCTTATAATAAATATGGCGAATGGAAAGAAGGTGTAAGAATTTCATTAAGTTTCAATTGGCTGCGTTTCATGCCATCCTCCGCCATAAATACCACATGATTCAAGAAAGTTAAAGCGATTCACCCTAGCCCCTGCCCTCGGGACTAAAAAGCATGGTGTTTTTAGGCGTGGGCATTTTGACTATATTTAGCGCATCAGCAAAAGAAGCGAATCACCGGGGAGCATGGGACCATGTCCAACACGGCAGCGCATTTGCACCTGATTAACGATATCCGGCAATCGGCGATTCCGTTGACCGCACAGAGCGGCGATTACACGCCATTATTAGAGATGATCGGCAACACCCATTACGTGCTGATCGGTGAAGCCACGCACGGCACCGAGGAATTTTATCGCATTCGCGGGGACATCACCCGGCAGCTGATTCAGCATCGCGGGTTTTGCGCCGTCGCGGTGGAAGGCGACTGGCCCGACTGTTACCGCGCCAACCGCTATGTGCGCGGCGACCCTGGCATCTGCGATGCGCATGAAGCATTGGCGGAATTCTCCCGCTTTCCCGCCTGGATGTGGCGCAACGAAACGGTGGTGTCTTTTCTGGAATGGCTACATGGATATAACCAGCCGCAAAGCGCGTCGGAGAAAGTGGGATTTTACGGGCTGGATCTGTACAGCCTGTATTCTTCCATCCAGGCCGTGATCGCCTATCTGGAGAAGGTGGACCCGCCGGCGGCCACCAGGGCGCGTCATTATTACAGCTGTTTCGATCATGGCGGCCGCGAAGACCCGCAGGCGTACGGTTATGCCGCTACGCTCGGCATCACTCCGAGCTGCGAACGGCACGCCATCGAGCAGTTGCTTAATCTGCGTCAGCGCGCGTTCGATTATATCAAGCGCGACGGATTCATGGCGGAAGACGAATTCTTTTATGCCGAGCAGAACGCCAAGACCGTGCTGGACGCGGAGAAATATTACCGCGCCATGTTCCAGGGGCGTGTGGCTTCCTGGAACCTGCGCGACAAGCATATGGCCGAGACCCTATATGCACTGGCGGGGCATTTAAGCAATCAGCGAGGCGAGCGGGCGAAGATCGTAGTGTGGGCGCATAATTCGCATGTCGGCGATGCGCGCGCCACGGAAATGGGCGAGGGGGGCGAGTGGAATATCGGCCAGCTGGTGCGTCAGGAGCATCCCGCGGATACGGCACTGATCGGATTTTCCACTTATGACGGCACGGTGACTGCCGCTTCGCACTGGGACGGCGACGCCGAGCGCAAAACGGTGCGCCCGGCCATGAAGGAAAGCTATGAAGCGCTATTTCACGAAGCGGGCATCAAGGATTTTCTGCTGCCTTTGCGCGGCAACGGGGCGCTGGCGGCGCATCTCTCGCTAAGCCGCCTGCAGCGCGCCATCGGCGTGCTTTATGTTCCGCAGAGCGAGCGGCAAAGCCATTACTTCTTCTCCCGGCTGCCGCAGCAATTCGATGCGATTATCCACATCGATACCACCAACGCCCTTATTCCGTTGGAGCCAACGGCGACGTGGCACAAAGGTGAGATATTCGAAACCTACCCGACGGGATTTTGAAGGAGTTTATATGAGACCCTGGATGTTCGTTCCTGCCGCCGGCTTTTTCTGCATGCTGGCGCTGCCGCTGGAGGCGGCGCAACCTGATGCGGCAGCCGGCGGCGCCCCGGCCGCGCGGGAGTCGATTCAGTCATACACCGTGGAAAAGCGCGATGAGGCGGTGCGGCAGGCAAAGCGCATGCTCGATGCGTTCGATGCGCGCCTGCGCACGCTGGAAGAGCGGCTGAATGCGGATAGCGCCCGCTGGAGCGCCGCTGTATCCGCCCGGATAGACAAGGAGCTGGCGGCGTTGAAGGCGCAGCGCGCGCAGTCGGCCAGGCAGGCGGAGCGCCTGGGCAACGCCTCGAAGAAAGCATGGGGGGCCACGAAATCCGCCTTCGTTAAAAGCTATCGCCAGCTGCAACGCCGCCTCGAAAAATTAAACAGCGACATGCTGGCAAGAAAGACGATTCATGATCGCGCGTCCTCACAATCGACCGGGCAATAATCAAACGGGTGCGGTTGCCGTTCCGCTGGAGGGCTTCGCCCTCACCGGCGATTTATGCGTTCCGGCGCACGCCAAGGGCATGGTGGTCTTCGCGCATGGCAGCGGCAGCAGCCGCTTAAGCCCGCGCAACCGCTATGTGGCGGAGGTGCTGCAAGCCCGTCGCGTCGGCACGCTGCTGATCGATCTGCTGACTCCCGGC
>JAFATP010000267.1 GCA_019243895.1 Alphaproteobacteria bacterium | reverse complement strand
ACCACTTCCGCCGCAGAGCGAGCGGTTGCGCCAGAAACAAAATGTTCGATCAGCTTCCCTTGCTGCCGGCCTGTTAATCTACTCTTACGCTTATACATCGTAGCTGTTTTTAGACCTTTCTTCAGGTCTTAGCTACTTCAGCCCCTTCTTTTATTAAATGCATTCCCCCTTTTAATGCCTTAATGCCGATTGCACTAAAATAAAGTAATAGACATTCGCATAGGAAGGGGATAGAGAACTCTTCCGTAGCGCGGCGTATAAGATTTTCTAATTCGATATCGAAACTTTATACGCCTCCTATCAAACGTCGTCGTCCTGACAATGTTTGTCATTTTTTCGACTCACTCCAATCCTTGAAGGAACAATTCACATGAAAAAACTACACCTCCTCTCTGCCGTCAGCGCTCTCGCACTGTCCATGGCAGCTTCCGCCGCGTTCGCCGTTACGCCGAATTCGGTGTATATTGACCAGACCGGCACGGGCGACAGTGCCTCTGTCGATCAGAGCGGCGGCACCGGCAATACGGTTGGCACGTCCGGCGCCCACGTCGTTCAGTCCGGCACCAATGACATGCTGAACGTCACTCAGGCAGGCAACAACAACACCGTGCAGACCAGCGGCGGCGCTTTCACCCAGGCCGGCAACAATGACGGCCTGACCCTGACGCAAACCGGCAATGGCAACAGTGCCGATGTGGCGCAGGATCATGATGACACGGCGACCGTCACCCAGGGCGTGAGCGGTCATCTCAGTAATAATGCCGTGGCAACCATCACCCAGAGCGGCTCCACCGAAAGTGCAACCATTATTCAGGAGAACAACACTGCCGGCACGGCGGATCACGCCACCATTCATCAGTCTGGCGCTGGCCATACGGCTGAAATCGATCAGCTCGGCCTCTCCAACGATGTGGCCACCATCACCCAGTCTGCCGTTAGCAACTATGGTAAGGTTGTCCAGAATGGCAGCAATGAGCTGGCGACGATCTCGCAAACAGGCAGCGGCAATAATAACTTTCCTGCCGTCGTTGGCATCACCCAGAGCGGTGACAACAACGAAGCTCACCTGACGCAGAGCAGCAACCTCAATGTTGGCACCATCAGCCAGACCAATACCGGCGGTGCGCTCAACCTGGCATCCATCAGCCAGAGCGTTTCGGATGGAAACAATGCCAGCATCACGCAGAATGGCTTTAATGACAATGCCAGCATCACCCAGAGTGGCGCTTCAGCCTCTACTGCGGCTGTGACGCAGACCGGCAGCGGTATGAGCATCACGATCAACCAGCACTAATTCCCGCTGGTTTACTTCCATACAGAGGTGTGCTAGCAATGGCGCACCTCTGTATCTTTTCGTGAGTCTCCATTTAGCGATATGAAAAACATCGGCGGAATCTTTTTAAGCCTCATGCTCGGCGCTGTTACGCCCGCGGCGCTGGCGGACGATCCCGATGAGCGGGTGGAACTGCCGCAGGTGTCTAAACACCCCGCGGCGGTGCATGGGAAGGTGAGCGTTGCCCCGGAATCCAAGATTCGTCCTCCTTGCGAGGGCGATGCGGAGAATGAGGATTTCCAGAAGGAAGTGCTCTCCAACCCCACCATCAGCGATCTGGCCCGCGCCCGCGCGCTCACCGGCGGCGGCGGCAACACGGCGGTGATCGTGCAGAGCGGTAATTCCAACCGCTCCAGCATCACCCAGTCCGGCGATAATAATTACGCCAGCCAGACGCAGACGGGAAACATGAACGATATTTACGTCGAGCAGCGCGGCAAGCATAATTGCTCCCAGGAAAAGCAGACGGGAAATTATAACCACAAGGTGAAGATTCAAAACGGAAACAAGGAAGAAACCACCATCGACCAGGTGGGCGGCGGCGATGCCTCGGCAAAGCCTTAAATAAAAACGTTAGGTGATACGGAGAAGGTTATGAAACAGCAGATAAAAACACTCGGAGTTACCGTATTAGGCGGCTTCCTGGGCTCGTCGGCCTTGCCGGCGTATGCCAGCACACTGACATTCGAGCCGCAAAACGCAGCCATTTTCTCGGGAGCCAATCCTTCCGACCAGAGCCTGATGCTGCAAAGCGTCGTGCGCCCGGCCAATCCTGCCGTCAGCGCAGCGGCTACCGGGATCAGCCCCGCCTCGTTGATCCTGCAATCCGTGGAAAGCCAGATCAGCAGCAAGATTAATAATGAGATTTTCAATACTACCAATCCTTCCGGCTCATTCGACCTGGGCGGCGGCAATAAGATCGATTTCGTGCGCACCGGCGGCAATGTTGTGATTAACATCACCGACCCCACGCACGGCAACACCACCATTACCCTGCCGGACATTTAGAATTCCACTGGCGTGAGGCGGAAAGCTGCTCGCGGCAAACACCAGCCTTGCAAAAAAGGCTGGCTTTTAGCATGGCGATAAGTTACCACCTTGTTAACTATACGTTCAGCAGGCCCAATCCATAGAAGGTAGCTTCACCCAATGTTCCGCAAACACCTGGCCGCCGCCGTTTTATCCCTTCCCTTGCTGGCAGGATGCTCGCAGCAGATGCTGTTTAACAAGAATCCCATGGTGGCGGAAGCCACGGTAACCGACCGCACGCGCGCCAGCGAAATTCTGGTGTCCCTGCCCGCGCCTGTGCAGAAAGTGCCGGTGGTGGTGTATGATTTCCAGGATCAAACCGGCCAATTCAAAAACAACGATAAATACACGGATTATTCCAGCGCCGTCACCAAAGGCGGCCATGCCATTCTCATCAAGGCGCTGATGGATGCGGGCAATGAGCAGTGGTTTGACGTGGCGGAGCGCGGCGCGCTGAAGGATCTGCTCCAGGAGCGCCAGATCGTGAAGCTGATGCGCAGCCAGTATTATGCATCAGATGGCGTCACCCGGCTGCCCAACCTGCCGCCGCTGCTGTATGGCGGGCTGCTGCTGGAAGGCGGCATCGTTTCCTATGATTCCGACGTGGTCACCGGCGGCGCCGGCGCCACCTATCTCGGCGTTGGCGGAAACGCGCAATATCGCCGCGACGTGGTAACGGTTTATCTGCGCGCGGTAAATGTGCAGACCGGCCGCGTGCAGCTGGCCGTCAACAGCGCGAAGACTGTGTTTTCCACCTCGGTGAACGCCACGCTCTTAAAATATTTCACCTTTGACCGCCTGTTGCAGGCCGAAGTGGGCTTCAGCGCCACCGAGCCTACTCAGCTCGCCGTGCGTCAGGCCATCGAAACCGCCGTGTATTCCATGATCATGGAAGGTGCGTTGCGCCATCTCTGGGAATTCCAAGACCGCGTCGCGGGCGAGAAGGCCATCGAGGATTATCTGATCCGCCGCGATGGCACGGCTTCCGCTAACGCGCAAAACATGGAGACTGCCTCCGCGCCGGCCGGCAATGCGCCGAATCATAATTCCGGCGGCGGCACCGTCTTAAACCAATAGTTTGCCGCGCCGCGAAGCATCGCCGATTGCATTGCATTTCCAGCGGCGCTTGCTTATAGTGCGCCACCTGACGCGCCGGCGCGCCATGCATGGCTGGGTAGCAAAGTGGTAATGCAGGGGACTGCAAATCCTCGATCGGGAGTTCGATTCTCCCCCCGGCCTCCAGGCTTTCCGTTTCCTAGGAAGGCGAATAAGGTCTGTCCGGCACCACGACGTTATTAAACCAGAAATGCTCGATGGACGCCACCACGTCGCTGAACTGCTCGAGGCTTTCCGGCTTGATGATATAGCCGTTGGCGTGCAACCGGTAGCTGGCGATCACGTCGCGCTGCGCGCCGGAACTGGTCAGCACCAGCACCGGGATGTGCATCAGCTTTTCGTCCCGCTTGATTTCCGCCAGCACTTCTTTGCCGTCCTTCTTCGGCAGGTTCAGGTCCAGAAGAATCAGGTCGGGCGTGGCCATATTGGAATATGGGCCTGTTTTGTGGAGCATTTCAATAGCCTGCTCGCCATCGCTGGCGACGCGGATAGTGTTGGGAAGCCTGGCAGCGCTGAAAGCATCCTGGGTGAGCAGCACATCGCCATAATTATCTTCCACCAGCAGTATTTCCGCCGGCCTTCCCCTGGTGCTGATCGTTTCGCCGGGCATGTATGTCATCTGCCGTTATCCTCAAGCTTTTTAACCGCTCCCGTATCTTACCCATTATAGTTTAATTTTAGGTATAGTGAAATAGAAGGCGCTTCCTGCGCCGGGCTCCGATTCGGCCCAGATTCTACCTCCATGAGATTCAACGATTTTTCGGCATATGGCGAGGCCGATGCCGGTGCCCTGGAATTGCTGCTTGGTGTGCAGGCGCTTAAAGGGCACGAAAATCTTTTCCAGATATTCCTTACGGATGCCGATGCCGTTGTCGCGCACGGAGAAAAGCCAGTGATCTTTTTTATCTTCGGCGCTGATGTGAATTTCCGGCCGCACGCCCTCCCGCTGGTATTTCAGCGCGTTGCCGACCAGGTTCTGCAGCAGCCGCATAAAGCGCACGGGGTTGCCGTTGATTTCCGGAAGCGGCCCGTGCGTTATCCTTCCGCCGGACTTGGCAATCGTTTCCCCAAGATTCTGCGTCACGTGCTGTAATTCCAGCGCCGTATCCACGCGGGTGAAGCGTTCTGCTTCCTGCCCGGATCGCGCGTATTCCAGCAGGTCTGCGATCATTTCCTGCATACGGCGGGCCGAATCGACAATAATGCGGACATATTCCGCGGCCCGCTCATCCAGCTTGTCCTTATAGCGCTTTGCCAGCAGATCGGTGAAATT
>JAFATP010000203.1 GCA_019243895.1 Alphaproteobacteria bacterium | reverse complement strand
AGAATCCAAAAAGTGATGGGTGTAGAGACAAAAGAAGGCGCTCACAACACGCCGGAGCTCAGCAAAGGAATGCTGAATATCGCTTAAATCATAATCAGACGGTTAAGGCCTGTCAAGCGGTTCTCACCGGGGTAAGAATAAAGCTATCCGCCGCGCGCGGTGAGGGATACAACCCGGGGAGAACTTCAATCATCATCGCCGTCGGCGGCCGAAACCGCGGTTTCCACTCCCTGCGCGGCAACCGCCGCCGTGGCAATGGCGGCGACGGCACCCCCGATATCCGCGCTTATCGGCGGCGAAGAAGAGAAGGCAATCTGCGCTAAAAACAAAAGAATCGCCGCTGCGCCGTTCAGCATGTCCTGGCCCTGTCCATTAAAACGGCTTGAACACCACGAGGGCCACCACGCCGATCATCAGCGCCGTTTGCACCTCATTAAACACTTTGTAAAATCGCGGCGAATGCGTATTGGCGTCCTGCGCGAAACGCTTCCGCCAGCGGCCCATCAATCCGTGGCTGGCGGCCAGCATCAGCACCAGCGAAAGCTTGGCGTGCAGCCAATAGCCATTGACGGGAGCGAACGCATTCAGCTTCACCGCCAGCGCAATGCCGAATATGAAGGTGGCGATCATCGCCGGGTTCATGATGCCGCGCATCAAGCGGCGCTCCATCACTTTAAACGTTTCGGACGCTTCCCCCCCCCCAATCGCCTGCGCATGGTAAGCGAACAGCCGCGGCAGATACAGCTGGCCGGCCATCCACGCAATCACCGCGAGGAGGTGAAGAGTCTTAAGCCAGTGATAGGCATCGTTCATGGGATAGCTAGTAACACGCTGCGCCATTGATACAAGGTTTAAGAAGAGTGCAGGCGGGAGAAGCCGCCGCCTGGCGGCACAATGCCGCCAGCCCGGCGATGAACAGCGGGTGTGTGCCCAGCGCCCGCACGCGGATATAGCGCGGCACGCCGCAGCGCTTGGCCAGATCGGCATAATCCCGGTCAAGCTCCACCAATGTTTCCGCGTGTTCGGAGACAAACGAGACCGGCACCACGATTAGTGATTTTCCTTGCTTCCCGGCGCGCGCAATTTCCGCCTCGGTGGCGGGTCCGGTCCATTCCAACCGCCCGACGCGGCTCTGATAGCAGATGACGTGCTCCGGCATGTCCGCGCCCATCACGGCGGCAATCGCTTCCACGCTTTGCTTTATCTGCGACACATACGGATCGCCATTTTCGGCGATGCGGCGCGGCAGGCCGTGCGCCGAGAACAACACGCGGGCACCGGGCGCCAGCGCCAGCGCTTCGCGCAGCAGCGCCACGTGCGCGGCGATGAATTCCTTTTGGTTGGGATAGCAGCAGACGATGGCGGCAGGAATGCCCAGCGCCATTTCCTTCCACTCGCGCAATGACGAGGCGGTGGTGGCGGTGGAAAATTGCGGGTAGAGCGGCAGCAGGATCAGGCGCTGCGGCGCATACGCCCGCACGTCACGCGCCGTGGCGGCGGCGCGCGGCGCGGTATAGCGCATGGCAATGAACACCTTGTAGCCTTCGCCGAGTTCCTTCTCCAACGCCGTGGCTTGCGCCTCCGTTTCTTCCCGGATGGGCGATCCGCCGCCGAGCGCCCGATATATCTCCCGCGCCACCGGCGCGCGCTTTTTCGCGATCCACCAGGCGAGCATCACGCGAAACGGTTGCGGCAGCCGCAGGATGGCGCGGTCCCGGAACATCGAAAAAAGAAAAGGCCGCACTTCGGCCTGATCGCCCGGCCCGCCGAGATTCAACAGGACAACGGCGATCCTGCTCACGGCGTTTTCAGATAATCGCTCAGCGCCTGCACGTGGGCAACCGGCGTATGCGGCAGCATGCCGTGCCCGAGATTGAACACGAACGGGCGGCCGCCGAAGGCACGGCGAATGGCCTCGGCCTGGGCCAGCGCGGCGTCGATATTCTCCGCCACCAGCATGGGATCGAGATTGCCTTGCAGGACGGTTTGCGGTTGCAGTTGCGCGCGCGTCCAGCCCAGCGGCACGCTATAGTCAATGCTCATGCTTTCCATGCCGCTCTGCCCGGCATAGGCGAGGTAATTCGCTCCCGCCAGGCGGGGAAAGCCAATGAGAGGAATCTGCGGAAAACGCATTTTGAGCGCATCGGCAATGCGGCGCGCCGGAGCGATGACCAGCGATGCGAACGCCGCCTCGCCGAGCACGCCCGCCCATGAATCGAACAGCTGCAATGCCTCCGCCCCGGCCTCGGCTTGGGCCGTCAGATATACAATGGTGGCCTCGGTGATGCGGTCGATCAGCCGCGCAAATCCTTTCGGGTCGCGGCAGACCCAGCCGCGCACTTTTTCGAAATCGCGGCTGCCGCCGCCCTCCACCATGTAGCACGCCACCGTCCATGGCGCGCCGGCAAACCCGATCAGGGCTTTATCCGCCGGCAATATTTTTTTTACGCGGCGCAGCGTTTCACACACCGGCGCGATCCGCTGCGCCAACGCATCCATCGACAACCGGGCAATCTCCGCTTCATTGTAAACGGGAACAAGCTTCGGCCCTTCCCCTTCCACAAAGCGCACCTCCTGGCCCAGCGCATGGGGAACCACCAGGATATCGGAAAAAAGAATGGCAGCATCCATGCCGAAGCGCGTCACCGGCTGCATGGTGATTTCCGCCGCCAGCCCCGGCGTGTAACATAAGTCGAGAAACGAGGAGGCGCTTTTCCGTATCTCCCGGTACTCCGGCAGATACCTCCCCGCCTGGCGCATGAACCAGAAGGGAGGGCGATCCGTTTTTTCTCCCCGCAGGGTATCGATCAGGCGTTTTCCGGGCATACCACTTCATCTATTTTATGTAAGTCTTATAGTATTGGTAGTAGGGCAGTGGTATTCTGTGGAGTAAATGTTATCCACAGGAAAATCCACATATCTTTGAACAGGAGTAACGGCAGCCGTGCGGCCTGAAATGATCCATCCCCCGATTTTCCGCTATTCGAGATGGAACCTATGCTTGTGCATAGTTAGCCAGCAAACTGACTTGGCCATTGTGGGAAAGAAAGCCAGCGTTTAAGCTGCGCCCGGCTTGCACAGCGTTTTCCACAGGGTTATTCTCCATGCCCATGCGCAGTTTCCATTTCCACCTGGTGTCGGATTCCACGGGCGAAACGGTGAGTAGCGTGGCACGGGCGGCGCTGGCCCAATTCGAGGAGATAGAGGCGGAGGAGCATGTGTGGTCCCTGGTACGCACGCGCACGCAAATGGAGAAGGTGATCGCCGCCATCCGCGAGACTCCCGGCCCGGTGCTTTATACGGTGGTGGATAAAGAGATCCGCAATATGCTGAAGGCGGCCTGCCACGAGATGCGCTTGCCCTGCGTGGCGGTGATCGGCAGGCTGGTGGCGTATCTTTCCGCGTATCTGGGGGTGGAAAGCCATGCCTCTCCCGGCCGCCAGCATGAGCTGACGGAAGAATATTTCACCCGTATGGAGGCCATCAATTATGCACTGGCGCATGACGACGGCCAGGCGCATTGGGAGCTGGCCCAGGCCGATATCGTGCTGGTCGGCCCGTCGCGCACCTCCAAGTCGCCGACCTGCGTGTACCTGGCGTATAAGGGGTTTAAGACCGCCAATGTGCCGTATGTGCTGGGCTGCCCGCTGCCGCCGTCGCTGGAAGGGCTGAAGAAGCCGCTGGTGGTGGGGCTAACCATCAGCCCGGATCAGTTGCAGCAGATTCGCCGCACGCGGCTGCAATCGCTGAAGCAGGAAGACGATACCAATTATGTCGACAGCGAATACATACAGAGAGAAATTGAGGAGTCGCGGAAACTGTTCCATAAGAACCGCTGGCCGGTCATCGACGTCACCCGCCGCTCGGTGGAGGAAACCGCCGCCACCATCACGCAGTATTTAAACAAGCACCGCGGCAGGCAGGAAGAGGCATGATCACCGGCAGAGCCCTGCTGGCGGGAGTGATGGGCTGGCCGGTGGCGCATTCGCTGTCTCCCATCCTGCATAATTACTGGCTGGAGCAAACCGGCATCGACGGCGCGTTTGTGCCGCTGCCGGTGGCGCCGCAGGATTTGCGGCCGGCCTTCGCCGCGCTGCCGAAACTAGGCTTCCGCGGCTGGAACCTCACCGTGCCGCATAAGGAGGAAGCGCTGCACCTGGTGGACGAGATCGATGACGAGGCGCGCGCCATCGGCGCCGTCAACACGGTGACGGTGCGCGCAGACGGCAGCCTGCTCGGCAGCAATACGGATGCGTACGGCTTTATCGCCAATCTGCGGGCGCATCACGCCGCGCTTGATTCCTGCCTGGAGCGCGTGCTGGTGATCGGCGCAGGCGGCGCCGCCCGCGCCGTGGTGCATGCGCTGCATCGGGCCGGCGCGAGAGAGGTGATCATTGTCAACCGCACGCGCGCCAGGGCCGAAGCGCTGTGCGCGCCGGGGGGAAGGGCTCTCGATTGGGGAGAGCGGGAAAAAGCGCTCGCGCACGCGACGCTGCTGGTGAA
>JAFATP010000070.1 GCA_019243895.1 Alphaproteobacteria bacterium | reverse complement strand
ATAGGCACCGTCTGGATGGTGCTATTGACCGTCAGCAGCGTTTGCGGGCCCACGGTGGTGGCGGTGCTGTTCTGGTTAGCCGTCACCTGGAAATAGACCTGGTTCTGCGCGAAGGTGAGCACCGCCTGCTGGTTGTTGATGGCATGCAAGCGCGGGCTGGACAGCGTCCGCGTGGTGCCGAACTGCTCCGCCAGCTTTACCGCCAGGTTCAAATCGAAATGCGAATTGTTCAAATTGAAATTAAACGCGGCGACATCCGCCGGATTGTCGTTTATGCCGCCGAAACTGGAGGCGAAATTGATTTTATTGCCGCCGATCTTGGTCCAGTCGATGCCGCTCTGGAACTCCCTATTCAGCGTCACCTCGACAATTTTCGCTTCGATCAGCACCTGCGCGGAGGAGATGCGTTCCATCTTTTTTATGAATCGCCGGATCAGCTCCTGCTGCCGCTGCGTGCCGGCGACGGTGAGAGTGCCTCCCTGCCGGTTGAGGATATAAAAGCTGCGCTCGGTGGGAGTGCCGGGAGGGGGGGGCGCTGCTGGAACGGGAGCAGCTGCCGCGGTCGGAGCGGCGCCCGGCGCCTGGCGCGCGGCCGGAGAAGCGCTTGTGGCCGAAACCATGGTTGCAGGACGGTATTGCAATATTTGAGTGATGCCTTCTTCAAGCTTCTTCCAGAAATCGCTTTCCGATTTAGAGCTGATGGAAGAAGATGAACCCGTGTTCAGTCCGCCGCCGCCGCCGGAGCCGCCGCCCGAATTACTTCCGGAACCGCCGGAATTGCCGCTTCCGGAGCCGCCGCCGGAGCCGCCGCCGGACAACACGTTAGTGCTGATATTAATATTGCTGTTAGTGCTGCGCTCCACATTCAGGAAGTCCACAGGATACACTTCCACATACGGTGTATCGCGCTCCACCCGCAGCACGCCGTGGTCAATCTTGTAGCGTAGCCCCGCCAGCTCGGCGATGCGCTCGATCACTTCGTTGAACGGCCGGTCCTTGGCGCGGAAGGCGATGCCGCCGGTGATGGTGGCGTCCACCTCGATATCAACATCCGCCAGGCGCGCCAGCTCCAGCAGAACGTCTTTCAGCGGCACGTCGTCCGTCACAGCGATGGAAACCAGCTTGGTGTGCCCGATCTTGGGCGGCTGCGGCGCCGCCAGAATGGGGGCTAACTCCGGTATAGGCGGGCCGCCGTCGCCGCCTTTGGTTTTGAAAGTGATGGTGGGATCGTGCGCCGTGTTGAGGAGGTTGTTATAATCGCTCTGCGTGAGGTTCATTGTCGGATCGACCAGCGCGGGGCGTTCGGGCTGAAAGAGCGATCCGGGAGAATCCGGTGGCTTGCAACCGGAAACGGCCAGCACGCATGGGACAAGCCGCAGGCAAATATTTACACATCGTGAAAACAATCTAAACATCCACCACCCTATTCCACGCCTAGCGGTCTCCCCTCTCGGTGTCAACGATATTGGGAATCTTGTAGGTATAGAACCACCACTCCTAATATTTTATTAATGCCGCCGGGAAGGAGTAATGTATTTTTAAACGCGAATCGACAGCCAGATCGCCATGCGGGTAGCGGTTTTTATGGCGGAGATCAGCAACCCGTATCCGGGCGCTTCCTCGGCGCCGTGCGCCAGGCCGGTGTCATGGTGCTCCTTTTCCTCCTGGCGAAACCGCGCAATGGTGGCCTTAAGCGCCTCGTCGCCCACACCGAGTGCCGCTTCCTGATTGGCGTAATGCGCGTCGATCACAGATTCCACCGCCACCGTGCAGGCCATGGCCGCCTTTTCGCCGAGCAGGGCGGTGGCGGCGCCCAGTGCGAAACCCGCCACATGCCACAGGGGCATCAGCGCCGTCGGGCGCACCCGGTTTCCCTTCACCAGCGCTTCAAATGTCTCCAGGTGCCGCCGCTCCTGTTCGGCCATGCCGCGGATTACCGCGGCGCACGGGTTATTCCGCAGGACCGCGAGCTGGCCCGCATAAATCCGCGCCGCGCCATACTCGCCGGCGTGGTCCACCCGAAGCATCTGCGCAAGCTTCCGTTGCCGCGGCGGATCGCCGGGGAGATCGCGGGTATCATTCATGAAAAATCCGTGCGGCGCAGCGCGGCGATGCCGATCGTCGCAAGCGCCGCGCTCAAAACTGCGTTCCATGCGGCCAGCGATAACCCGAATACGTGCAGCGCCGCCTGGTCGCATGCCACCAGCGGCGCGTTGCGTATCTGCGCGCGCAACGCCTCCAGCGAAGCATCGGCCGGCGGCGCATCGGTGCAGGAGGCGGGGCCGGGAAACCAATGATACTCCACCCCGGCATGATAGGCGCCAAGCCCCATGCCCGCCATCAACGCTGCCACGCAGCCCGCCACGGCATATGCCTTCCATCGCCCGGCGGAAATGCTTCTACCCAACAGCGCCAGCGCCACTACCGCCAGATAGGGTATGCGCTGCAATAAACATAAATGACATGGGTGCAGGCCGGTCATATCCATTGCCGTCACCGCGGCCTCCACCAGCAGGCTGATGCCGCCGAGATACAGCAAAACGCGTTGGGGAGTGAGGGTTGAGGGAAAAGCCCGCATAAGGGCGATCATACCCCCGGTCATAGGGCACGCAACCGTAAATCACGTTGCTGTTGCCGAAAACCCCGGCTTGCGTTAAAAGCGCAGGCATGCAATCCTGGGGCGCGATATTGTGCGTGATCGCTTGCGCATTGGCAGGCCATGAAGCGTCCGCGCAGACGGCGGCGATGCCGATGGCACGGATCCAGATTTCCCCGGCCCAACAGGTGATGTTCGGCGCCGCCCAGAAAGTGCTGCAGCGGGATTACGCCGGGGCCCTGGCGCTCTACAATCAAGCGGTGGCGATGGACGGAACCAATGTGCAGGCGTATCTGCAGCGCGGAGTGGTGAAGCGGGAAATGCATGACGAGGCCGGCGCCCAGGCCGATGCCGCCGCGGCAATACGCCTGTGCAACGCCGCCCTGGCGCGCGATCCGCAAAACGCTCAGCTTTATCATGACCGCGCCCTGGGATTCCGCCTGCTGAAAGATTTCGCGCATGCCCGGGAAGATATGCAGCGCGCGTTGCAACTGCCGGGCGCGCAACCGGGCTGGAAAACCGACCTGCGAGCCATCGACCTGGAAGAGAAATTCAACGGCTGATAGCGCGGAGAGCGGCACATCCGGGTTGATTTCCGCTCTTCCTTCCGTTAGCAATGGCGCCGCGATACTCTCCCCCAGCGCCTTTAGCGGGTGTAGTTCAATGGTAGAACATCAGCCTTCCAAGCTGAATACGTGGGTTCGATTCCCATCACCCGCTCCAACATTCCGGTCGGAAAGGCGTTTCCGGAGATATGCCGGCTGAAGCCCGCAGTCCGGGCGGGTCATTCTGCAAAGTCATACGGAGATAACCGCGAAAGCACAAGGAATGGTCGTTTTCGCCAAATTATCTCCATTCCGGATTTGGGCGTAGGGACTTGGGCTAGAAGCCGAGAGCGATTTTCTGTTCCTGCCAGTCAAGTGGCAGGTCTATGCGCTTGGTGAGCGATTCGGACGTCAGGTTGGCGGGCTGCTGGCCCTGGTAGATAGCCACCATGGTATCAGGTGGCAGGAATGCTGTAGGCATCAGATTGGAAACATAGACCTCGCTAAGCTCTTCGCGCTTGGCAATTTCAAGAACTGATGCTGCCCGGCCGGATATCAGATCCTCGAACCATACGCGTGCCCGCGCGATGGTGCGTAGCAGCGTAAGATCAGTTCTGGCTATGGGAGATCCTCCTATGATCAGCCGCATCTCTACCCCACGCCGCTGCACTTGC
>JAFATP010000156.1 GCA_019243895.1 Alphaproteobacteria bacterium | reverse complement strand
TTTCTTCATAAGGTTTTGCAGCGGCTTCGGGGGCCGCACCCGCTTCCTGTTCCGGCGAATGCACAGGAACCTCAGCGGCGGAAGCGATTAGCGCCGCTTCCTCCGCAGGGGCTTCCGGCGCTTCGGGAATATCGACGGTTGCCGGTTCGGGGTTTGCCGGCGCCGCTTCCGCCGGCATTTCGGAGCGGATCACCTCCAGCACCGGGGCTTTGCGGCCCTCCGCGGCCTGCGGATGCTCCAGCTCCACGATATCGCTTAGGCGGCGATAAATGGTGGCATACACTTCGATGCGTCCATCGCTGTATTTCTCGATCTCGATGGCGTATTCGTTATTTTCGGAAGTAAGCAGGGTGTAATCGAAACTCTGCGGCGGCGCGGAGCCGGAGGGCGATGCGCGGAAATCGCCCCGCATCAGGCTGCCCTTCACGCCGGAGAGTTCCTTGGTGTAATGCGTCACGATCCAATGCTTCCAGCCGATGTCAATGTCGCGGGCGATCAGGCGGGAGGCATCCTGCTGGTCAATCACCATCTCCAGCTCGAAAGGATCAAAAACCTTCATGCGCTCGGCAAAGGGAAGGCGGCGCGAGATGGCGAGATATTGTTCGCCGTCTGCATTGGCGACAATCAGCGACAGCATGTCGTCGCGCCCTTCCGCCAGGGCGAAGGAAGTAAGCCGCTCTTCGCCGAACTGATACGTATTAATGGCGGAAACTTTCAGCGTTTTTCCCGAAAGCGCGGGCTGCGGCACCGGCCCGAAGGTGATGCTGCTGCCGATCTGCAGCTTGTCCACATCCGGTTTTTCCTGCGGCGCGGCTTTCTTTACCGGCTTCCAGAAATCAGTGATGACGTCCAGCATAATACCTACCTTTGCGCTTCGTTAGCATCAGCAACTCCGATTCCACATTTTTGTATCATTTTCTTTATGCGTCAGTCTTATTTTCTCAATAACCTCGCCTGCTCTCTCTTCCAGTCGCGCTCCTTGATGGTGGCGCGTTTTTCGTATTCCTTCTTGCCGGTGGCCAGCGCCAGCCTTACTTTCGCCAGGCCGCGCGAATTGAAATATAACGAGAGCGGCACCAGCGTCACCCCCCTCGTCTTCACCCGCCCCATCAGCTTTCCCGCCTGCTTGCGATGCAGCAGCAGCTTGCGCGCGCGCTTCGGATCGTGATTGAAGCGGTTGCCTCCCTCATACACATTGATCTGTGCATTGAAAAGCCACAGCTCCCCCTCCCGTTCTCCTGCGAATGCGTCGTTGATATTGGCCCGGCCGGCGCGCAGCGACTTGACTTCCGTCCCCGTCAGCACCAGCCCGGCTTCAATCTCCTCCTCAATGGCATATTCGAAGCGGGCTTTACGGTTAAGTGCCACCGTTTTGCCGGAACTCTTCTTGGAAGAAGATGCGCTGTTGTGTGCCATTATTCACGAAGTCCGAGCAAGGGAGAGCACCATGGATGAAATTGGTTACGATAGCAAGTGCAAATTAACTAAAACTTCACCAATGCGCGCGCAATTCGCGTCCGATGGCGGCAGCAGCGGAAGGCGCAACTCCGCGCTCGCGCGGCCGAGCAATGACGCCGCATATTTCACCGGGCTCGGGCTGGTTTCGCAGAACATCGCGGCGTGCAGCGGCACCAGCGCGTCATGCAGCCGCAGCGCCTCCGCGTAATCGCCGCGCAGGCAGGCTTCCTGCACCGCGGCGCACGCGGCGGGCGCGATGTTGGAGGTCACCGAAATGCAGCCGACGCCGCCGGAGGCATTGAACGCCACCGCCGTCATATCCTCGCCGGAAAGCTGGATGAATTTTTCCCCCGCCAGCGCACGCAGCGTGTAAGGCCGCGCCAGGTCGCCGCTGGCATCCTTCACGCCGACGATGCGCGGCAGGCGCGCCAGGCGCGCGATCACCTCGTCGCTCATATTGATGCCGGTGCGGCCCGGCACGTTATAAAGAACGATGGGAATATCAACCGCATCATGGATGGCTTTAAAGTGCTGGTATAAGCCCTCCGGCATCGGCTTGTTGTAATACGGCGCCACGATCAGCGCGCCCTCCGCCCCCGCCTGCCTGGCATAGCGCGTGAGCATGATGGCTTCCTCGGTGGAATTGGCGCCCGTGCCCGCCAGCACCTTCGCCCGCCCTTTCGCCGTCTCCACGCACAGCGCAATCACGCGCTTGTGCTCTTCATAAGAAAGCGTGGGCGCCTCGCCGGTGGTGCCGCACGGCACCAGCCCGTGCACGCCCTGGCCGATCTGCCATTCCACGAAATCCTGAAACGCGCGCTCATCAACGCCGCCGTCCTTAAACGGCGTAATCAGCGCGGTATAAATGCCTTGGAACATGGCGCGTTCGGGTTCGAGCTAAAGTTATATTTCGGGGTGGTGATTAGAAGATATAATGCTTGTCTTATCAAGCGCATTTCTTACACTGGCGCGCCGCCTGCGAATGGGCGGGGGGATTATATCGGGGAGTAGCGCAGCCTGGTAGCGCATCTGCTTTGGGAGCAGAGGGTCGGAGGTTCGAATCCTCTCTCCCCGACCATCTTTCAATTCGACCATGCCCGCTGTAATCCGAAAAAATATAGAATTAAGCCAAATATAGCGGATTCCTGTCCGCTGCAATCCGTTATCTGTTCGTTGACATCCGGGGGGGGTAAGTGGGGATAACAATGGGGTATCTACTTTAACAGCGCAAGGAGATACCCCCAATGCCATTGTTAAGGATGTGCAGATGCGCGTGCACCGCTGAAAGCCAAGCCTTACAA
>JAFATP010000226.1 GCA_019243895.1 Alphaproteobacteria bacterium | reverse complement strand
AGGGCGCAGATGGGGTCGATCTCGGTGACGATGACGCGGGCGCCTTGCGCGCGCAAGCTCTCGGCGCAGCCCTTGCCCACATCGCCGAACCCGGCCACCACCGCGATCTTGCCGGCGAACATGATGTCGGTGGCGCGCTTCAGCCCGTCCGGCAGGCTTTCGCGGCAGCCGTACAGATTGTCGAACTTGGACTTGGTGACGGAATTATTCACGTCAATGGCGGGCGCCCGCAGCGTGCCCGCTTTTTCCATCTCGCGCAGCCGGTGCACGCCGGTGGTGGTTTCCTCGGAGATGCCGCGGATGTCCGCCATCGCCTCCGGATAGGCGTCGTGCATCACCTTGGTCAGGTCGCCGCCGTCGTCGAGAATCATGTTGGGCAGCCAGCCGCCGGGGCCCTTGATGGTCTGCTCGACGCACCATTCATATTCCTGCTCGGTCTCGCCCTTCCATGCGAACACGGGAATGCCGGCGGCGGCGATGGCGGCCGCGGCCTGATCCTGCGTGGAGAAAATATTGCAGCTGCTCCAGCGGATTTCCGCGCCGAGCGCCGTCAGCGTTTCGATCAGCACCGCCGTCTGGATGGTCATATGCAGGCAGCCCGCGATGCGCGCGCCGGAAAGCGGCTTCTTGCCCTTGTATTCGCTGCGCAGCGCCATCAGCCCCGGCATCTCGGTTTCCGCCAGCGAGATTTCCTTGCGGCCCCATTCGGCCAGGCTTAAATCGGCGACTTTATAATCGGTGAAATTCATGGCGGGTTTCGCTTGCATTGGCATGAGGCTTCCTCTTCTATGGCGCTTGCTTTCGGGCCAGCAGCTTTATCGCCGCGCGGCGCAATTGCAAGCAAAATCGTGTTATTATTATGGGCAAGGCACCCGTAGCTCAACCGGATAGAGCACCAGCCTTCTAAGCTGGGGGTTGTGGGTTCGAGTCCCGCCGGGTGCGCCATTCTCAATATGAGACAGTGAGATTAAGCGCTGATGTAGGCTGCATAAATTTTGAATTTGTCCTCCACGCCTGTCTAAATTCCCATGGAATATTAAGTTGCTGATTATAATGCCTACATAGGTTCAAATTTCGTAGGGGTATGTCTATGACCCGCCGGGCGATCCGCACGGTTCAAGATCTGAAATGCGCCCCGGCCTTAACTCACTCAGGCGTTTATATTCTCTTAGCTCCGCTTTGGTAAATCGCGCCTTGATTTTATCGATTTCCTGGCGCAAAGCGGGCGTGTCATAATGGATGCAGTTATCGCCCCCCATCGTATTCCATACATCGCCTGTCCATATGTTGACCGCGAACCAACCCGCTGTGCCTGAATGTTCACCGAGCAGATGGTACATTAGAAAAGGATGCTCAGGATCATCAAAATGATCGTAAACTCCGGGCACTGACAAAATTCCTTTATGTTTTGTAATAAGATATACTAACTCGCTGCCTAACCGGTTATTAACTTTCTGAGGGACTTCTTCTGCGTAGACCGGTATTGATAGCACCACGATTAAAATCATCTGCACTAGCAAGCTTAATTTCATCAGCGCAAATTCCTTGTGCGGGCAATATAAGATGATAGGCCATGAATCGTACTCACCATATTGGGTACATATGTAGAAACCGCTGTACCATTCCGATTTATACCGAATTTCCCTGAATTCTGCAATGCTTCGGCAAATGCAGTGGGATCGGAAATGCCGCGAATTATATTTCCATCGCTGACGATAAAGGAATTCATCGATGCTTCGTAGTTGGCGAATGTCGCCACAGGCGCACCGCTTAAAGCTGCATACATGGGCGAACCGCTAAATGGCGCAGGATAATGCAGCCCAAAGAAATTATTGCCTTCGCTGGCAAATCGATCACCAACTCCCCAACCGGATTCAAGCGCGGACAGGCCAAGCAGGTTTTGCACCGGCACGTTTAATTGCTGCGCGCCTTTCTCCGCCACCGCCAAATGTGCATCCACGAATTTCTGCTTTTTGATTTGCGTGTCAGTCATTCCTTGGAAGCGCGGATTTTTGCGGTCGGCGTCAGTAACACCGTCTGCATTGCCACCTCCTCCCGGCCCAAAGGTAAATCGTCCCAAGTCATCGTGATATGGATTGAATTTATGCGACTTCGAGTTGTATTTGTAGCCGAATTCCGCCTCCATCGCCTGCAGGCGCGCTTCCATTTGAGCAGCTTTGTGATAAAAGCGGGTGATAATCTGCTTCTGCTTAGTATGAATTTTTTCATGCGCCGGTCGCATGGCCTCAAACATCTTGGCATAATAAAATCGATTGGCCTCTAATGTTTTTCTTAGATTATTATAGTTCATTGGCATACCAATTGGGAATGATTGCGAAAATAATACGCTAACCTGTAGTGACATGTCCCGGAAGGTGGAAAATAGAGGTTAGCAGCGAAATAATCAGCACTGTTAATTCGGCGAGTTCGGATAACGCCTACTAGGCTGCGCCATTCGGCAACCATAACGGCATACATCTTTGTACGAATTATTATATTGCAGCTAGGGCATTTTCGCCAGCCGGTGTATTTCTGTGTGCAAGATGATGAGATAACAACGGAGTCGGCGATGACGCGGATACGGTGGGTGTTGCTGGGGTTCGCGCTGGCGCTTATCGCTCTGGCGGTTCACCCGCGCCCCGCCGCGGAAGATTATGCGGAGCGCACGCCCGAGCTGGACTTGCGGCGCTATATGAACGGGGCGTTCGAAGGCTGGGGCGTTTTGACCGATTACCGCGGCACGGCGGAGCCGCGCTTTCACATCCGCATGCAGGCCGGATGGCGGGGCGACGAGGGGGAACTGGCGGAGGATTTCACGTTCAACGACGGGCACACGGATCGCCGCGTGTGGAAGCTGCGCTTCAGCGATGCGCATCATTTCACCGCCACCGCCAATGACGTAATCGGCCTTGCTCGCGGCGAGCAATACGGCGATACGGCGCACCTTCGCTATGTGTTGCGCCTTCCGGTGCTCGGCGGGATGCACGACGTGGATATGGATTACTGGCTTTACGCGGTGGATGCGCATACGCTGGTCAACCGGGTGGAGATGCGTAAATTCGGCTTCACGCTGGGCGAACTGGCGGTGGTGTTCCGCAAGCCTTAGCCATGCCCTGCTGCGGGCAGGCGCGGCGACCGGGGACGCCTGTTATTTGCTCTGCGCCCGGCTGACCGTGCGCAGCCAGAAATCATTCACCGACTGCACCACTTGCAGATATTTCTCCAGACCGTCCGGCTTGACGATATAGCAGTTGGCGTACCGGTCATACATGGCCGCAATATCGTTGGGCGCGGCGGAGCTGGTGAGCACCACCACGGGAATGCGGTGCAGGGCCGGGTCTTTTTTAATCTCTTCCAGCACTTCGCGCCCATTCACGCGCGGCAGATTTAAATCGAGGAAGATCAGGTCAGGCGTCTCCGCCTCCGCAAAGCCTTCGCCCTTTCGTAAATACTGCAATGCCTCCTCGCCGTCACGCGCCACGTTCAGCATGGTGGGAACGCCTGCGTGCTTAAGCCCTTCCTGCGTCAGCAGCACGTCTCCGGGATTATCTTCTATCAGCAGCACGTTCATGGACTGTTTTTCTGCGGTGGTCATGACTTTCGTTCCTTCGGAATCGTGAAAAAGAAAGTCGTGCCTTTGCCCAATTCGGATTCTATCCATGCACGGCCGCCATGATATTCTACCGCTTTTTTGAAAATAGCCAGTCCAATGCCGGTGCCCTGGTATTCTTCACGCCGGTTCAGCCGCTTGAATATCTCAAAGACCTGGTTATGGTATTTCGGGTCGATGCCGATGCCGTTGTCCCGCACCGAGAACTCCCACTCCTGAGGCTGTTCGGCGGCCTTCACCCATATCTCCGGGGCGGTTTTGCAAAATTTCATGGCGTTGCTGATCAGGTTCTGGAAAATCTGTAACAGCAGCGTCCTATTTCCGTAAACAACCGGCATCGGCCCCACTTTGTGAACCAGTGCACCGCGCTCCTTAATCGCCTCGTTGAGGTTTTGCAGCACGTAATCGACCAAAGCGTTAACGTCTACCCGCTGCATCGCTTCGCCCTGATGGCCGACGCGGGCATAAGAGAGAATGCCGCTGATCAGTTCGCGCATGCGTTTGGCGCCATCGGTGATGTAATCCAGGTATTGCCCGGTCTCCGGCGTCAGCGCCTGCTTAGCGTTCTTTTCCAGCAGCGCCGCATAGTTGGAGATCATGCGCAGCGGCTCCTGAAGATCGTGCGAGCAGCTATAGGCGAAGCGCTCCAGCTCCGTGTTGGAGCTGGTCAGCTCCTCGATGGCCTGGCTCAGCTGCTGCTCGTTGGTGTAAATCCGTTCCGTCATCTCATTGAATGCGTCCACCAGCGCGCCGACTTCGTCATTGCCTTTCTTCACCGCTTTCACCCGCTGGGTGCGATCCTGCGAGAAACTGCGCGCGATCGCCGCGAGCTGCATGATAGGCTGCGAGATCATGCGCTGGAAGTAAAAGGAAAAGGCCCATACCAGGCCGATGATGGCGAGCACGATGCCCAGCTTCTCCAGCGATTGCTGCGCGAAACCGTGATAGACGTCGTTCAGGCCGCGCTCGATATAGAGCGATCCGATCTTCCGGCCGTTATGGATAATCGCGTGATAGAGGCCTAGATTACTCCAAGAAAAAAGAACGCCTTGCTCGCGCGCCGCCGGGCAGAGGGCGTCAACGGGCGCAATATCCTCGCGGCGTTGATTATAAGAGGCGAAGACAACGCCGGCGTCATTATAAAGGCATGCCTTGCGGATCATCGCATCGGCGGCTAACGGCGCCAGGTCTTCCCCCCCCGCCTTTGCGTCGACGAATTCAAGAGCCGCGGCGGATTGCAGCCCGATCATCTCCGCGGTGATCGCCAGGCGGCTCACCAGAACCTCTTTCTCACGGGCCCAGTTGAACGCGGTTTCCAGCACGGCAGAGCAAACAAGCGCACTTACGCATATGCCGATAATGATGATGAGCAATTTGATGCGGATGGACAGCGAATGAAAGGCGGAGATGTTCTGGGTGAGGGTGTGCGGCATCTAAAGCACCTGCGCGGCCAGGCTTAGCAAGCGCGAGCTGACCTGGAAGTTGGCGGCCTTAAGGGCCGTGTTATTGATTTCAATGAGGACGTGGCCTCCATCCTCCTCCTCGCTTTTCTGCAGCTGCACCATGCCCCCGTTCTCAATGAAGTGGGGTGTACTGGAAACCAGAAGCACTCCTTTTCCCGACGTCAGGGGCTGGAGCCGGTGCAGCGCGCTGTCGTTTAAATTCCGCACATAAATCAACTGGCAGCCCTCCACATCGCCGTCAATACTCCAGGGGCGCACCGTCAGCGCGCGCTCCTGGCGGCGCGTGCGCGCGATATAATCCAGATAGGATGCCACCGGGTCGGCGCTGTCGGTGCAGATGGTGGCCTGCTTCATTTCATCGGACGTATGATAGCCGGGCCACACGATGTAATTAAAGAAATTATAAAGGAATGCGGCCTCCACCTTGTATTGGCGGTCATCGGCGCGCGCGGGAAAACCCGGCGCGGCTAACATTAAAAGCAAAACCCCCAGGCACCATCCTGATGGCATCTTCTTCCAGCAAATGATGTGTTTCATGCTCAAGCGGCGACCCTATGACGATTTATTCAGAATTTCCACGTAATTTCCGCAAGCGCGCTCCGGGGCACCTCCGTTTGCGGGATAACGGGGAATTCCGGGTGGCTGTGCTGCAGCAGATTGCGGCCGATGAGGCTGGCCTCGATGCCGGGGGTTATCTGCCAGCCGAGCCGCGTGTCATAACGGAAATAGGCGTCGGCTGGCGCGGATATGGCGCTTACGTAATAAAGCATGTTGTCCCATTGCACGCTGTCGGTGACGTTCCAGTATGAGCGAATGGAAAACTGGTGGCGCGGGGCCAGCCGCTCGGTGGAGCGGAGGTCGGCGGCGGCCGCCGGCGCGACGTCCAGGTTCATGCGCAGATAGCTATAGCCCCCCGTCAGCCGCCAGCGGTGGGAGATGTTCCAATTGGCGCTTTCTTCCAGCCCATAAACATCACCGGAGCCGAGATTGTCGAACATGTAAGACACCACCAACATGCCGTTGCTCAACACCGGCGCGCCGGGCTGACCGATGGTTTCCAGATTGGTGAAGCGGTTATAAAAAACGGAGGTGTCGAAGGAAAGGCTGCGGGTGGGCTGAATGCGGTGGCCCAGCTCATAGGCGATCAGATCTTCCGATTTCTGATTCGGGTTGCCGACCACGCGCAGCACCGTCGGCGGCGCGCCTGGCAGCACCGCCGCGACCAGGTTCACGTCTTCGTCCACATCGCTCGGCGTTCGGACGGCGCGGGAAACCGCCGCCCACACGGTCTGGTTGGAAACCGGATGCCAGGTAAGCCGCGCGCTCGGCTCCACCTCGAAGCCGGTGAAATCATTGTATTCGAACTTGGAGCCGAGCGTGGCGTAGAGCGTGGAGGGAATCAGCGCGTATTCATCCTGCGCGAAGGCATTGAACGTTTCGTGCGTTTGCTGGCTGGTGTTGAAATTGGCGGCGAACGAGCCGGTCAGATCATCCGTATGGACACGCGCGCCGGCGCCCCAGATGAAGTTATTGCGTTCGTCCAGCCGCAGATTGTGCTGAAACTCGATATCGCCCGTGGTCACGTGCTGGCCGTCGATGGCCTCCAGTCGCGAGTAATGATCCACATAGGCCTGGAGGCTTATGACGGAATCCTTGGAGATTTCATGGTTCCAACGCCCTAGGATGTCGCCGCCGTAAGAGGAATTATCGCGGATGGTGGTGGCGGAGAAGGGCGGGGTGGCGGTGGCGAAGGTCTGCTGCGCGCTCTGGCGGCCGTCATAGGCGTCGCCCTCCAGCGTGTAGCTGTCTTTTTCCGCGCCTTTGCCATCCACGCGGAAGCCGGACCGCGCGCGATCCCAGCGGTCATGATCGCTATCGCCGCCGGGGCGCCGCATCTGCCCGTAATCGCTGAACTGGCCGTAAGCGCGGTAAAACGCGTCGCCGCTTTGTCCGCCGTGTCGGCCCTCGATGAAGCCCTCGCGCGTGCCGCCTCCCGCCGAAACCATATTGCCCTGCGTGTCCGCCGCGCTCTTGGTGATGATGTTGATGATGCCGTCCACCGCATTGGCGCCGTATAGGCTGGCGCCGGGGCCGCGGATGACCTCGATGCGGTCGATGTCTTCGATGGGCACGCTCTGGTCGTCCCAATAGGTGCCGGAGAAGATGGGGGTGTAAATGGTGCGGCCGTCGATCAGCACCAGCAGCTTGTTGGCGAACGCGCTGTTGAAGCCGCGCGCGCTGACGGCCCAGGCGTTGCTCGCGGTTTGCGCCACCTCCATGCCCGGCACCATGCGCAGCGCCTCAGGGATGGAGGTGATGCCGGCGCGGTGCAGGTCTTCATGGGAGATGACGTAAATGGCGGCGGGCACGTCGGACAGCTTCTGCTCGCGCTTGGAGGCGGAGGTGACGGTGAGATCAGCGATATCCAGCGAGAGGATCTCCTCCATCTCCGAATCGACGGGCGCGGTTTGCTGCGCCTGGGCCGCGGCGGCCAGGAAAATCATGGGAAATACCGAGGAAATGAATTTCATGACGCGCTCCAAGACAGACTACCCTAAAATACGCGGCAATCTATGGCAGAAAGGTAAAAAAGTGGTGAATTGGCTTAGGCGGAACTGCAACATTACTACGACTACGGCCTTTATTGGCAAAAAAAACAATGCACAGCGCTCGCGCAATGACTTTGTTACGAGCTAGGGCCGATGCTCAAAGCCCTGCGGCGCGAGACGTATGTTTTCGATGAAAGGCGAGACAACGGGATCAGGAGATTCCAGGTGCAGCTGGCTTTTGAATCCCAGCGTTTTCAACCCCTGCTTCACCTCGTCACAGCTCATGAATAGGTTCCATAGCAATTGAGTGCGCGCGTTCTCGATCATCCCGACGATAGGGCCTTCATCAATGGCAAGATAGGTTTTGGCGTACCACCCCTTATCGGCGTTAAATGCGTCCACAAACCCGTAACCGTCTTTGCGCCAGATACGTTCGTCCTCGCGAAAGCGCCGCAGCGCCGCCAGTGATTCCTTCGGCAGATAAGGCAGAGTCGCCGCCGCCGCGGTAGGCGAAATGACTCCGGAATCCTCGGTGGGCGAATGCACGGCATATCCCTCGTCGCCATCGTCGCTGGCGGTAAGCCCCCAGCTGTTCGGCCCATATCCTTTATGCCGCCTGGGATTTTTCACGCAATGCTCATAATTGATGCGGGCATGGTTGCAATTCTGCTCCCAGTAATCGGCATACGCGTCTTTGAGCCCGCGCGGATCAAGCCCCATGAAGGAATACTGCGTAAAGAACAGCGGTCCGCCCCCATCCGGTCCCAGCGGCAGCGGCGTGCCGTGATAACTGCGCCCATTCTTCATGGCGCCGTGCCGCGCCCAGCCGTGATGATACACCTCCGGCGGCACGCGGTGTTCGGGCTTGGGCGCCGATGCCGCCAGCACATGCGTCACCAGGCATTCATTCCAGCCGCTGATCGGCATATTCTTCTGCCACGCGTGGTTGGGGCTCCAATGCCAGTATAAATTATTGCTGCCGTCCCGCGTATGCCACTGCCAGTCCACCGCTTCCCACAGTTGATTGATCTTTTCCCGTAAATCCTTTTCCTCGCTCGTTTTGCCTTGGAAATACTGGCGGGCGCAGAGCAGGCCCATCATAAGGAATGACGTTTCCACGAGATCGGCGCCGTCATCCATCGGCGAGAAAGGCACCGCCTTGCCGGTTTTGCCATCCAGCCAGTGCGGAAACACGCCATGGAACTTATCGGTTTCGGGCCGGGAAAGGAAATCAACGATCCGCGTAATTCGCTTCACCGTATCGGCGCGCGGCAGCCATTCGCGCTGCACTCCAACAACCATCGCCATAATGCCAAAGCCGGTGCCGCCGGTGGTCACCACGTCGGTGTCATAGGCTTCTATGCCATTGCTGCGCTCACGCGCCATGCCGCTTGCCGGGTGGCCGAAATCCCAGAAATACTTTAGCGTCTGCTCCTGGATCTCATCTAATAATCCATTATCTTCCGGGGAAAAGACAAATGGCTTCGATGGGTCCGCGCCGGGCGGCGCCGTTTCCGCACCGAGAGAAAGTGCAGCAACCCCTGCCGCCTTAAGAAAGTCTCGCCGTGATATCTGTTCCGGTTCTCGGTGGCCATCTGCCGGCCAATCGCCGGCGCCGCTCTTTCCCATCATCCGTTTCCTTATATCAAGGCCTAACTATTTAACGGATTATAACCAGAGTTAAAATGGTTGCAGCAGTTTTCTCATCCCTTACCGCAGCGTTTTTCGATGTCCGTCCATTTTTGCTTATCCACGATGGTTTCAAACTCCTTGAACGTCACGCTGTCTTCTTGGGACATCGGCGTGCCGTTTAAGATATCCTTAAGCGCCCGTTCGATGGCTCTGGTGACGCGGAATAGCACGGTGGTGGGATAGGTGATCATATCAAACCCCATGCCATGCAGCTCGTGCGGCGTGAGGACAGGGGTTTTGCCGCCGCCTTCCAGCATGTTGGCGATCATCGGCGTGCCTTTGAAACGCCTGCCGATGGCCTCCAGCTCCTCCACGCTGCCGGGCGCTTCGATGAAAATGCCGTCCGCCCCTGCCTTTAAGTAAAGCTCGGCGCGGCGCATGGCTTCATCCAGACCGTATTGATAGCGCGCATCGGTGCGGGCGATGAGAAAGGTTTCCGGCTTTGAGCGCGCCGCCACCGCCGCCTTCACATGCGCCACCATCTTATCCGCCGGGATAACCTCTTTTTCCTCCATGTGGCCGCATTCCTTGGGCGCCAGCTGGTCTTCAAAGAAAATCGCGGAAGCTCCCAACGCCTCATAACCTTCAATGGTGCGGGTGACGTTCTTCACATCGCCGTAGCCGTCATCGGCGTCCACCATCACCGGCAGCGAGGACGCGGCCAGAATGTTGCGCACCCCGGCGCTTTGCTCGCCGTAATGCACCAGATCGATATCCGGAAATCCATGGCGCGCGCCCGCCAGTGCGAAGCCGCCCACCTGATAGGCTTTAAATCCCAGATGCTCGATCAGCTTGGCGGTCAGCCCGTCATGCGCCGCAGGCAGCAGCAGCGGCGCGTGCCGCCGCAACAGCTCTTTCCAGCTGACACGCTTGGGTTGATCGTTTTTAATGCGTAGAAGATTTTTCAGCATTGCCTTAACTATTGTCTTAGATAGTAAAATTT
>JAFATP010000150.1 GCA_019243895.1 Alphaproteobacteria bacterium | reverse complement strand
CTTCGCCGCAGACGCAGTATAACGTGCAGTCCCTCCTGCTGCTGCCGCATGACGTGGAAATGGATAACGTCCTGTATTACGTGAGCACGCTGCCGAGCCTGAACATTCCCAGCTATTTTCGCTTCGATACGCGGCTGGCGTGGAAGGTGGTGGACAATGTGGAACTGAGCCTGGTAGGGCAGAACCTGCTGCAGGCGCAGCATAAGGAATTTTCGGGTTTCCTGTATCAACCCACCGTCGAGATTCCGCGCGCGGTCTATGCCAACGTGCGGTGGAATTTCTAAAAAGCATATGATGTATAAACGCCGAGGAATAAGAGCGATTGCGCTCTGCTGTCTGCTGAGCATGGCGCCTTTGCCCGCCGTTGCCGCCGATGCCAAGGAATATCTGGTGAAGGCGGCGTTCATGTATAATTTCGTCAAATTCGTGGAATGGCCGGGCGAGCTGGCGGTTTCCAAGCGCAAGAGCATCGATATCTGCGCCACCGGCGACGGCGCGTTCGTGAGCAGCGCCGCAAACGTTTTCAAGGAAGCTTCCACCGCGGCGCTGAAGCTGAACATGGTGGAAGAGAAAAACTGGCAGGACGCCGCCTCCCATTGCCACATGCTCTATATCGGGCAGGGGCAGGAAGCGCATGTGGCGGAGATTCTGGCGGCGCTGAAGCAGAAGCCGGTGCTGACCGTCAGCGACCTCGACAATTTCGCGCAAAGCGGGGGCATCGTCGGCTTCGTTCTTTCCGATAATAAAATCAAACTGGTGGTGAATACGCGCGCCGCAAGCGAAGCGGGCTTGAGAGTGGACGCACAGCTGCTGGAGATTGCCCTAAAAGTGATAAAAAACTGAAGACAGAAGGATTGCGCATGCCATTGCGCCGTGCATCGATACGCAGCCGTTTGACCGCCATTATCATGGCGGCCAGCACCATATCCGTGCTCCTTACCACCATCATCATCTCCATCATCGGCGTTTATAATTTGAAAGTGGGGATGATGGACGAGCTCTCGCTCTCCGCCTCCATCGTCGGCGACCGCAACACCGCCGCGCTGCTCTTTAACGACGACAAGCTGGCCGAAAGCAATATGCGCGTCTTCAGCGCGCGCAGCAGCATCCTGCAAGCCTGCCTGTACGACAAGGACGGGCATGTGTTCGCTTCCTACGGCAATGAGCAGGAGAACATCACGCCGCATTGCCCCGGCGACCTGCATGAGCGCACGGTGATGGGCGAGCAGGCGCTGGAGGTGATGAAGCCGATCGTCAAGATGGGCGAGCGCATCGGCACCATCTACATCGAGTCTGACCTGCATGAGATCGCCGCATACATTCAAAAGCAGACCTACATCGCCGTGGTGGTGACGCTGGCGGTGCTGTTCGTATCATACCTGCTGGCGGTGGTGCTGCAGCAGGGCATTTCCAAGCCGGTGCTAAGCCTCGCCGCCACGGCGCGGGAAATTTCGCTGAACAAGGATTATTCGATCCGCGCCAATCCGTTCGGCAATCGATCCGCGCCCGATAATAATGAAATCAAGGTGCTGACGGATTCGTTTAACGCCATGCTTCAGGAAATCGGCGAGCGCGACAGCCGGCTGCGCCAACAGAATATCGAGCTTGAGCGCGCGCGTGACGCCGCCGAGGCCGCCAACCGCGCCAAGTCGCAGTTTCTTGCCAATATCAGCCACGAGCTGCGTACGCCGCTGAATGCCATCATCGGCTTTTCCTCCATTTTGATGAACCAGCTGTTTGGGCCGCTGGGCGACGCCAAGTACATGGAGTATTCAAAGGACATCAACGAATCCGGCAGCCATCTGCTGGATATTATCAACGACATCCTGGACCTGGCCAAGGCCGAGGCCGGCAAGCTGACGCTGAACCTGGAAGAGGTGCATGTGGGCAAGGCCATCGCCAAATGCGTCACTATTCTTTCCGACCGCGCCACCAAGGGCAAGGTGGTGATCGCCCTGGACGTGCCGCGCAACCTGCCGCCACTGATGGCCGACCGCCTGCGGTTCATTCAGATCGTGCTGAACATTCTTTCCAATGCCGTCAAATTCACCGAAGAGGGCGGCAAGGTGCATATTCGCGCCAGCCTGCGCGAGGGGACCCACCAAATGGCCATCGTTATTTCCGACACCGGCATCGGCATGGCGAAAGAGGATGTGGACAAGGCGTTCCAGAGCTTCGGCCAGGTGGATAGCGGGCTTAACCGTAAATACGAAGGCACCGGCCTGGGCCTGCCGCTGACCAAGAAACTGATGGAGCTGCATGGCGGCGGCATCAGCATCGACAGCGAGCCGGGCGTGGGAACGCGGGTGACCCTTATGTTTCCGCTTACCCAGCCGGAAGCGCCGGAAGCGCTGTAAAGAAATCGGGCAGGCCGCTGCAATAGACCGGATAGGCCCCTTGATAAGCCTTGTTTCGCGCCGTGGGCGTTATATGATGCGTCCGAGCATTATGCCCGGCGATAATCACCCATGAGCGATTCTTCTTTAACCCGGCTCCGCGCGCAGATCGACGCGGTGGATGAGCGCATCATGACGCTGCTGGTGGAGCGCATGGCCATCGTGCGCGAAGTGGGAGAAACCAAATCGCGCGAATGCGCGGGCGGCAACCCCATCCGCCCGGGCCGGGAGGCGCAGCAGGTGCGGCGCATCGTGGAATGGTTCCGCGGCACGGATTTCGCGCCGGCGGCCGCGGCGTCCATCTGGCGCAGCATTATCATGGCCTCGCTGGCGGTGGAGGGCGCGCTGACGATTTCGGTGGCGGCCGGAAAAGATCAGGCCGAACTGCCGTGGCTGGCGCGCGAATATTTTGGTAATTTCCTGCCGATGACGCGGCACGCGGGCACGCGGCGCGTGGTGGGGGACGTGCTGGAGGGCAAGGCGTCCATCGGCGTGCTGCCGGGGTTCGCGGCGGGCGAGCAGGGGCGATGGTGGCCGGATTGGCTGGCGCTCTCCGGTGCGCAAGCCCGCCCGCGGGTGTTTGCGCATTTGCCACTGGTGTACGCCGCGCGGCCCGGCCGCGACGCGCTGAACGTCAACGCGCTGGCGCTGGGCATGGTGGAGCCGGAGCCGACGGGAGACGACGTGTCGTTCCTGGTGCTGCAGGCGGAGGAGAACGCCAGCATGCACGGGCTGCAACAGGCGTTCGCGGAAGAGGGGCTTACCGCCACCTGGGTGGAGGCGCTGGCGTTGCAGCCGAAAACCCGGCACCATCTGGTGGAAGTCCAGGGCTTCGTGACGCCGGAGCATGAATCGATGCAAAAGATCATCAAGCATGTGGGCGCGGCGCTGATGGCGGTGGAGTTCCTGGGCGCGTATGCGCGGCCCGTGGTGATTGCGCCATGACGCTGCCCCTCCCCAGGCCCGGCATTCTCGAGATCGCCCCGTATGTGGGCGGCAAATCCCATGCGCCGGGTGGCGCGCGCGTCATCAAGCTTTCATCCAATGAATCGGCGCTGGGGCCGAGCCCCGCCGCCATCGAGGCGTATCAGGCGCAGGCCGCCAAGCTCCATCGCTATCCGGACGGCCACGCGAATGCGCTGCGCGAGGCGATTGCGGAGATGCAGGAGCTGGAGGTGGCGCGGCTGGTGTGCGGCGCGGGGTCGGACGAGCTGATCGGCCTGCTGGTGCACGCCTATGCGGGCGAGGGCGACGAGGTGCTTTACAGCGAGCACGGATTCCTGATGTATAAAATTTATGCGCAAAGCGCGGGCGCGGTGCCGGTGGCGGCGCCGGAACGCCAGCTGACGGCGGATGTGGATGCGCTGCTGGCGCGTGTGACGCCGCGCACCAGGCTGGTATTCATCGCCAATCCGAACAATCCCACCGGCAGCATGATTTCCGCCGGCGAGATGGCGCGGCTGCGCCAGGGTCTGCCGGAGCACGTGCTGCTGGTGATCGACGCCGCCTACGCCGAATATGTCACCGATGCAAATTACGATCCGGGCACCGGCCTGGTGAATGCCGGGGAAAACACCGTGATGCTGCGCACGTTTTCCAAGGCGTACGGCCTGCCCGCCTTGCGCATCGGTTGGGGATACGTGCCGCCTGCCGTCGCCGACGTACTGAACCGCATCCGCAGCCCGTTCAATCTTTCCTCGGCGGCGATCGCGGCGGGGGCCGCCGCCATGCGCGATCAAGACCATCTGCGCAAGGCGGTGGCGCATAACACGCTGTGGCGCGGCCGCCTGACCGAAAGTCTGCGGGCGATGGGCCTGCGCGTACGCGACAGCGAGGGGAATTTCGTGCTGGCGGAATTTCCGTTCGCCGGGCCGCATTCCGCCGCTTCCGTCAACGCGTTTCTGCTTTCCCGGGGCATCATCGTGCGCGAGGTGGGCAATTATGGCCTGCCGCATTGCCTGCGCATTACGGTGGGGCTGAAGGAAGAGAACGAGGCGCTGCTGGCGGCGCTGAAAACAGCATTAGCGTAAAGCGGACGTCCATGCAGCTGCGCCGCGTGGCCATTATCGGATTGGGGTTGATCGGCGGGTCGCTTGCCAGGGCGCTGCGCGCCTATCTGCCGGAGGTGGTGATTGCCGTGGCCGACCCCGACCCCGCCGCTCGCGTGCAGGCGCACGCACAGCGGGCGGCCGATTTGCTCTTCGATAATGCCGCCGAAGCGGCCCACGGTGCGGAACTGGTGGTGTTGTGCACGCCGATTCCCGCGCTTGAGGCGTGCGCGCGCGCCATCGGCCCGGTGCTGGAACGCGGCGCGATCGTGACGGACGTGGCCTCCGTGAAGGGAGCCGCCATTACCGCCATCGCGCCGCATCTGCCGCCGCATGCGGCGCTGGTGCCCGGTCATCCCATCGCCGGGGGGGAGAAAGGCGGGTTCGGCGCCTCGCGCCAGGAACTTTTCGTGGGGAAAAAAATAGTGCTGACGCCGGACGATCCTCATCAGGCGGCAGTGGCTTCGGTGGCGCTGCTATGGCGCACGCTGGGAGGGCAGGTGGATTACATGCCCGCCGCGCTGCATGACCGCGTTTACGCGTGTGTGTCGCATCTTCCGCAATATCTCGCCTTTATTGTCAGCGACATGGATGAAGTAATTAAACGAGAACCTGAGGAGGCGTCATTTCGCCGCTTCACGCGCTTGTGCGCGGCCAACCGGGGACTGTGGAGCGGCATATTCCAAGCCAATAAATTGAATCTATCCATAGTGATAGAAGCTTATTTTAAGATGGTGCGGCAAATTATCGCAGAGCTTGGGCACGTGCAGAAATACAAGCCGGATACGCTGGCCTGCACCGTGCTTTTTCCTTATGTGGTGGCCTCATGCCTGGCGGCGGTGACGGCGGCCGAGGAGCATAAGCTGGGGTTTCCGCTGAAACCCTATGCCGGGGGCGGCTTCGTGGATTTCACCGCGCCGCTGGCCTCGCCCGCTGAGCCCATGCTGGAGCTGATCTCCGCCCATGCCGGGGTGCTGTTGCCGCTGCTGGAGGATTTTGCTGCGCGGCTGGCGATTTCACAGTAAGCTTGCGCCATCTATGGCCATATCGTATTTCGGACCCGCCTATCGCGCGGTGGAAGTGGGGGAGATCGTCAATCTCGGCGCCGGGGGCGGCCTGACGCTGGAATGCGGCACGCGGCTGTTTGATTTCCCGATGGCATATCAGGTGTATGGCACGCTGAATGCGGAGCGCTCCAACGCGGTGCTGATCTGCCACGCGCTTTCCGGCGACCAGTATGTGGCCGGCATCCATCCGGTGACGGGAAAGCCGGGTTGGTGGGCCAATATGGTGGGGCCGGGCAAGCCCATCGATACCGACCGTTTTTTCGTGGTGTGCAGCAATATCCTGGGCGGCTGCATGGGCAGCGCCGGGCCGAAGGAAACCAACCCGGAAACCGGCCGCCCTTACGGCATGCAGTTTCCGGTGGTGACCATGGGCGACATGGTGCGCGCGCAGGCGCTGCTGCTGGACCACTTAGGCATCGACCAGCTGCTGTGCGTGATCGGCGCATCCATGGGCGGCATGCAGGTGCTGGAATGGGTGGCGCGCTATCCCGCCCGCGTGTTCGCCGCCATGCCGATTGCCACCTCGGCCAGGCAATCGGCGCAGAACATCGCCTTTCATGAGATCGGGCGGCAGGCCATCATGGCCGATCCGGACTGGTGCGGCGGGCACTACGCCGAAAGCAAGCGCTATCCCGCCAAGGGGCTGGCGGTGGCGCGCATGGCGGCGCACATCACCTATCTTTCCGAAAAGGCATTGCAGGAGAAATTCGGCCGCGCGCTGCAGGACCGC
>JAFATP010000273.1 GCA_019243895.1 Alphaproteobacteria bacterium | reverse complement strand
CTGGTGACCGGCTCGCGCCTGTGCCGCAAGCACCTGATCTCCATCATGAACGCCTGCCAGATCGGCAATACTAACGCCCGCTTCAATCCGGCGGATAATCCGGCGCTGAAATCCGCCATCCGCGACGCCAAGCGCGCGCTGGTGCCGGAAAACTATATTCAGCGCGTGATTCAGTTCGCCGAGCAGGGTTTCACCCGCATGGAATTCCCCGAATATGATACGGACTGGGATTCCGAAGCCTATATCACCGTGTCCGGGCAAAACTCCAATAATTCTGTGCGCGTCAACAACACCTTCCTGGAAGCGGTGGAGCAGGATCAGGACTGGACGCTGGTGCGGCGCACCGACGGCAAGGTGAGCAAAACCGTGAAAGCGCGCGAGCTGTGGGACAAGATCGGCTATGCCGCCTGGGCCTGCGCCGATCCCGGCATTCAATACGATACCACCATCAATGAATGGCATACCTGTCTGAACTCCGGGCGCATCAATGCCTCCAACCCATGCTCGGAATACATGTTCCTGGATGATACGGCGTGCAACCTGGCGTCCATCAATCTGCTGAAATTCCAGAAGGCCAACGGGAGCTTCGACATCAAGAGCTATGAGCATGCCACCAGGCTGTGGACCATCGTGCTGGAAATCTCGGTGGCGATGGCGCAATTCCCCTCCAAGGAAATCGCCAAGCTGTCTTACGATTTCCGCACGCTGGGCCTGGGCTACGCCAATGTCGGCGGCTTGCTGATGGCTTCCGGCATCGCCTATGACAGCGCGGAGGGCCGTGCCATCGTCGGCGCTCTTTCCGCCATTCTCACCGGCGTCGCTTACGCCACCTCCGCCGAAATGGCCAAGGAGCTGGGGCCGTTTGCCGGCTATGAGAAAAATAAGGAGTGCATGCTGCGCGTGATCCGCAACCACCGCCGCGCTGCGGCAGGCGAAGAAAGCGGTTATGAGGAGCTGGCCATTGTGCCGGTGCCGCTCGATATCGCCTATTGCAACGATGCGGCGCTGGTGAAGGCGGCGAAGAAAGCATGGGACACCGCGCTGATGCTGGGCGAGCGCTACGGCTATCGCAACGCGCAGGCCACCTGCATCGCCCCCACCGGCACCATCGGCCTGGTGATGGATTGCGACACCACCGGCATCGAGCCGGATTTCGCCATCGTCAAATTCAAGAAGCTGGCGGGCGGCGGCTATTTCAAGATCATCAACGGCCAGGTGCCGCAGGCGCTGAAGGTGCTGGGCTACACAGAAAAGCAGATCGCCGACATCACCACCTATGCCGCCGGCCGCAATACGCTGAAAGACGCGCCGTGCATCAATCACGAAACGCTGGCCGCAAAGGGCTTCGACGAGGCGTCGCTGGCCAAGATCGAGCAGGCGCTGCACACCGCTTTTGAAATCAAATTCGCGTTTAACCGCTGGATCTTAAGCGACGAGTTCTGCAAGACCAAGCTGGGCCTTACTGAGCAGCAGCTGAACGATTTCAGCTTCGACATGCTGAGTGCCCTCGGCTTCACCCGCGCCGAGATCGACGCCGCCAATGAATATTGCTGCGGCACCATGACGGTGGAAGGCGCGCCGCATCTGAAGCCCGAGCACCTGCCGGTGTTCGACTGCGCCAATCCGTGCGGGCGCAAGGGCCGCCGCTTCCTCTCCGCGGAAAGCCACATCCGCATGATGGCCGCCGCGCAGCCCTTCATCTCCGGCGCCATTTCCAAAACCATCAACATGCCCGGCAGCGCCACCGTGGAAGCCTGCAAGGAAGCCTATATGCTCTCCTGGCGGCTGGGGCTGAAAGCCAATGCGCTTTACCGCGACGGCTCCAAGCTGTCGCAGCCGCTGAACTCCTCCATCATCGCCGAGATCGATGAGGAGCTGGAGGAGGAAGACCGGCGGCAGCCCGTGGCGATTGCCGAGCGCATCGTGGAGCGCATTATCGAGCGCGCCCGCTCCGAGCGCCGCAAATTGCCGGAGCGCCGCAAGGGCTATACGCAGAAAGCCACCATCGGCGGCCACAAAGTGTATCTGCGCACCGGCGAATACGAGGACGGCAGGCTGGGCGAGATTTTCATCGATATGCACAAGGAAGGGGCCGCCTTCCGCTCGCTGATGAATAATTTCGCCATCGCCATTTCCATCGGCCTGCAATACGGCGTGCCGCTGGAAGAATTCGTTGACGCCTTCACCTTCACCCGCTTCGAGCCGGCGGGCCTGGTGGAAGGCAACGAGGCGATCAAGATGTCCACCTCCATCCTGGATTACGTGTTCCGCGAGCTGGCGATCTCTTACTTAAGCCGCAACGACCTGGCGCATGTGGACCTGGCGGGCGGCGACATGCGGCCCGACAGCATCGGCCGGGGCGCCGGCGATTCCACCCGCCCCGCCGACCAGCCGGAGTTGCCGGACCTGTTCACCCGCGCCGCCAGCAGCGGCTTCGTGCGCGGCAAGCTGCATCTGGTGAGTCCTTCGCCCGCGCATCACGCGGTATCGCAGCCGCAAGGAGCCCTAAACGCCGCCACCGCCACGGTGCTAACGCCATCGGCGTTCCTGGCGCCGGAAGAAATCCATGCGCCGCCCGCACGGCGTGGAGTCGCGGCGGAGGACGAGGCCGTGCGCGAACGCATCCGCGAAGCGCGCGCCAAGGGCTATGAGGGCGATGCCTGCACCGAGTGCGGCAATTTCACCTTGGTGCGCAACGGCACCTGCCTGAAATGCAACACCTGCGGCTCCACCAGCGGGTGTTCATGAAATCGGCGGCGAATACCGAGAAATCAACGTCCTGGCGGGGCATCTCCCATATTTTATTCTGCGCTTATGCGCCAGGCCCGTTTTGCACGCGCGCTGATCTTTCTCCCCAGCGGATGTTTCTCTTCCACCAGCTTCTTCAGCCGCGCTCCCGCCACGTGCGTGTAAATCTGCGTGGTGGAGATGTCGGCATGACCCAGCAATTCCTGAATCACGCGTAAATCCGCGCCGCCCTCAAGCAAATGGCTGGCGAAGGAATGGCGCAGCGTGTGCGGCGACAGCGCATCCGGGTTCAGCCCCGCCCGCGCCGCCAGCATCTTCAGCATCACGCCGAATTGCTGCCGGATGAGATGGCCCTCGGCACGGTGATAAGGAAACAGCCACGGTGAATCGGGCATGCCCTTGAGAAACGCCGGGCGCACCGCGAGATAGCGCCGCAACGCCTCGCGCGCCTTATCGCTCAGCGGCACCAGCCGCTCTTTCCCCCCTTTGCCTGTGACGTGAACCACCTCCGCCACCGCATTCGCGCGGCCCGCCACGGCGGATAATTTCAGCCCCACCAATTCCGAAACGCGAAACCCTGAGCCATACACCAGCTCCAGCAGCGCCAGCAGCCGCACCCCTTCCGGCGTGTCATCCGCCTGTGCCGCCGCCAGCAGCCGTGCGATTTGATCTGCCTGCAATGTGTGCGGCAGACGCTTGCCGCGGCACGGCGACTCCACGGCGGCGGCGGGGTCTTTCGCGCAATGCCGCTCCTCATACAGAAAGCGGTAGAACTGCCGCAGCGCCGAAAGCCGCCGCGCCACGGTGGCTGGAGACAGGCCGCCGGCGTGCAACGCGCCGATATACTCCTCCAGCTGCTGCGCCGCGGCGCGGTCCGCCGTCAGCTTGCGCCGGGCGAGAAAGGCGAGAAAATCATCGAGATCGCGCTGATAGGCCGCAACGGTGTTGGCGGCCGCGCCGCGCTCGGCGCGCAGCATTTCCAGGAACTGGCCGACCAGCTCCCGCGCACTCATGGCGTTTTAAGGAAGCGCTGCGCCGGTAGCTCCTTGGTGACCTGGTTTTGTTGCAGCGGGATGTCGCCCGCAGTGACGACAATGACCACTCCCGCCAGCACCAGCACGCGAGCCCGATGATCGCCAAGGACCGTCTCTTACGCCTATGTTGCATTTTTCCGCCGTTCCTTTAAAGGTGGTATGATCATGTCTATCCAAGCAAAAAATGCGACAAAAGCCAAGCCGGAATTGGCCGGAATCGCACTCCGGCGCAGCA
>JAFATP010000223.1 GCA_019243895.1 Alphaproteobacteria bacterium | reverse complement strand
GAACTCGCCGAGAATCTGAAGCTGGTGATGCCCGCCGCGCTTGCCTCACAGGTATTGCTCCAGCCTCCAATCCCTGCGAACACGGAAATTGGAGATAAGGATTATCTTCAGATGGCGGAAGATCTCATCAAGACCGGCAAGATGACGGTCGGCGGACAAGAGGTGAACATTAAAGATCTGGATGATGCGGCAAAGAAATTAGCAACGAAGTATCCAGACCTCGAAAAAGTATTGGGGAATGATTCCCTGCGCGACAAGATTCCTTCAATTGATAAACTTAATAAGGTAAGAGACGCCGTTGATCAATCCGTTGATGACAACACCGGCCCCATTATGGGGGCGAGTTTCTGGACGCTCATTAAGGCTTTTTTTCAAACATTAGGCCGCCTGTTTACCGGTGATCTTGAAAAAGGCGACGGCTTCTTTGATAGCTTAAAGAAGACATTCATGCATGAAGCGGCCGCCGACACGGCGGACGGCATCAATGAAGAATTGGACGGTCGTCTGCGGAAGTTGCGCGCAAGCGACCCGGCAATGGCCAATCTGCTGACGGATGAAAACATCGAGAAACTGAAAAAAGGCGTGCATGATAAGGCGATGGAAAAAGCGGATGGTCCGCAACCCGGCGCGCCTGCGCCGGAGGACCCGCTGAAGGTATTGAATGACGTTAAACCCGGACAGGTAGGCGCCTTTATTGCAGAGCGAGCCTATAATAAAGCGAATGTTGAGATTCGAGAGAGTGTAAAAAAGGACCTCAATGGCTTTATCAGGACATCCGCCGGAGCTGCAGATGAAAAGGACAAAAGCATCGTTTCGGGTGCCGAGGAATGGGCGGGCTTCAAACCGAACGACGACAAAGTGAATCAGCTGACCGAACTGGTCTCTTCTGCCATCACCCGTGTGGTGGCCAAGAAAGATTACACGTTCGAAGGTTATAAAGGAGAGGACCCTGATTTGAAGGCTGCAACGGGCAAGCATCTGAAAGATATGACTCCCGATCAACAGGAGAAGGTGATCCAGGAGGAAGTCCGCCGTGCGCTGAAGCATGACGGAGAGGGAAAGGGTCTGCTTTCTTTAAACCCGCTTGCCTTCACACTGAACGATAAACAAATCGAAGAGATTGTCGCCAAAATCCCTGCCTATGTAAAAGATCATCACGACCAGCTGATGGAATTCAACAACCTGGTTAATATGTCGGACTTCACTCCGCCGGCTCCGGCTCCGGCTCCCGCAGGGCCGTCTACACTCGATGAGCAACATAAAAAAGGCCTGAATAATACCCTCGCTGACATATTCGACAAAAAAGTAAAACCGGTTTTGGAGGAAAGTCTTCATGGACAAAAAGACGATAGAGGAGTGTCCATAACGATCGATCCGACTTTGGTGAAACAAACCGAAGATGCGGCACGCAAGGCGTTTATAGATCATGCTACCGAGGTGATTGCGGCTCACCCCAGCCGACTAAAAGATACCGATGCGCTGGTGGCGGAGGTATCGGCTAGCATGTTGAACGATAAAGCGCTTGAACCAGTTCTATTAGACCTTGCCAGAGCAATTGATCCGAGGGCGGCACAAGTCCTGAAAGCAGTGGAGACGGAAAATGACGCAACTAAGGAAGCAACCAAGAACATGGTGCTGACCGGTGCAAGGAAAAAATTAACCGACCAACTGGCCGACCCGTTGAAGAATATCTTCAATGAGGAGAAAACCCATGACGATTTGGTAAAGGCCGTCGGTGGCCAGGGCGTGGTAGACGGGGATAATACGGCGCCTCCGCCGCCTCCAAAGCCGGAGGCAAAGGGCATCAATTTCGATGATTTTAAAGTGGTAATCCAAACCTTGCTTCTTGAAGGAGAGCCTGGGAAAAACAATGGGCTTCGTGCCACCCTCACCACTGGCGAGGGGGCTATGGCGTTCGACGCCTTAATGAAGTTCGACCCTACTAAGCCGGATGATAAGAAAAATGCTATCATTAAGATTGGTGAAGAGGTGACCGATAAGGCGATACGGGCACTGACGGACAAAGACGGCCCGTTTGTCATTAATCCGGGTACTCAAAAGCTCGAGTTGGCTAAAGATGCAAGCGGAAATCCCATTGATCCGCAAAAGGCGTTTGAAACCGCCCGAGCGACAATTGTCGATGTGCTGAAGAAAAATGAAAGTGAAAACGGTATTCATGATGACGATCTGCGGATGGCGTTTGCCACAGGAATCGCACAAAATCTTACGAATACGGCGAAAGGCGAAGTAGTAATAACGGATGACCAACTCAAATCCATTAAG
>JAFATP010000207.1 GCA_019243895.1 Alphaproteobacteria bacterium | reverse complement strand
AATACAGATTATCCGGGGAAACGGAAATGCCGGTAGCGGCGGCGGGCGGCAGCGCGGCGGGGTCGTTCAACGCCGTGTAAGTGTCGCAACTCTTTGTATAAAATTTCACATAGGGACTGACGCTGAGCGAAAAACCCACCTCCGGCCCGCCGTATGAGCCGTAAACGTTGTCGGCATCGGTTTGCAGCTGCCAGCGTTCCTGATATTCCACCATATCGTCAAAGGTGGCGTTGCCAGTGCCCATCATGGGCTTCTGGATGTAAATTCCGCCGTAGCTGCCGCTATAAGTGCCGTTATTGGTGCAATTACAGTTAGTCAGCTCGTCGGCGTTGACCGAACCGCCGTTATACCGCGTTCCTCCACGCGTATATGCGCCGTGACTGTTGCTTCCGAAGCTGATTACCGCATAGATGGCCGACGAGGTGACGGGATTTCCAGTCGCATCCTTGACGGTGATGCCGCCGCAATTGGCGTAAATATCGTAATTGGTAAAGGCCTCGTCTTCGGTCATGCGCGGGTCCACCGCATAAGCAATGCGCTTACCCCAGCCGTCATACATGAAATCCTCCGGCAGGTTCAGGGTCTGATAAGGAACGCTGCCTTCCACCGCAAATACGGGAAGCGTGGTATTGCCGATCACGCCCGCAGCGCTGTTGCAGGCGCCGGGAGGGGTGACGGCCACCCCGTAATTCGCCGTGTTTTGCACCGCGGTGGGGTCCGCGGGACACGGCAGCCGGTCATTAGCACGGCGATACGTCATCAGCGCCTTTTGAATCTGGGCGATTTTCAAACGCGTCTGCATAACCTGCGCCTCGTCCATTTTGCCACGCCACACATTCATGCTGACACCCACGACCACGGCGATGATCACCAGCACGATCGCCATTTCGATCAGCGTGAAACCCTTTTTTTCCGCGTGCGGGCGCTTGCGGCAGAGAGTGGGAAACGCTATATGCAATGCCATGGATTCCTCCGCCTTGCTGGTACGCACATGGAATAGCGCGGCACGCGCCTTCCTGCAAGATTTGCAAGACGTGAATCTGTACCTTCAGCTTTTGATGATCGCCGTTAGCATCGCCGTGGCATGGCTGGCGGCGGTGTTGCTGCGCATTTTTCTCAAGCGCCGCACGGCGGCGCTGCCGGGACGGCTGTTCAGCTGGCCCTCGCTGAGAAAATTCACCAGCCTGCTGCCACCGTTTTTTTCCATCCTCTGCATTGCCATCGCCAAATCGCTGGCGGAGCATTTTTCCATCCAGACCGGCTGGATCTCCGCCACCATAGATCTGGCGATGGCGTGGCTGGTGGCCAGCGCGGTGCTGCTCTTAATGAACGGGCGGGCGATGGGCTGGTTCATCAGCGGCGTCATTTTCCTTTATACGCTGCTGAACGTCACCGGCTTCATGAAATCCACCAGCCTTTACCTGGGCAGCATGGCTTTCGAGCTCGGCAAATACCGCATCTCGATGCTGGGGCTGGTGCACGGCATAGTCATCTTCGTCATCGTCTTCTGGCTGGCGAGCACGGTATCGCAAACATTGGAGAATTATCTCCGCCGCAGCGCCAAGCTGAACTACAACATCCGCGAGCTGATCGTTAAATTCTTTAAGATCTTCGTTTATTTTATCGCCTTCGTCATCACCATGGACGCCATGGGGGTGGATCTAACCGCGCTTGCCGTGTTCGGCGGCGCGCTCGGCGTGGGCGCCGGGCTTGGCCTGCAACGCATTACCGCCAATTTCGTCAGCGGCATTGTGATTCTGCTCGAGCGCTCAATCAAGATTGGTGATCTGGTGGAGGTGGGCAATTACATGGGGTGGGTGCGCATGCTGCAGATGCGCTACACGCTGCTGGAAACCTTTGATGGCCGCGAAGTGCTGGTGCCCAATGAAGAGCTGGTTTCCGGGCGCGTCACCAACTGGACTTACACCAACGAGCACGCCCGCATCGATATTTCTATTACCATCGCGGTGACGGCGGATGCGCGCCTGGCACGCGAGCTGATGCTGCAATCCGCGCGCAAACACCGGCTATGCCTGAAAGAGCCGGAGCCTTCGTGTTACCTGCGCCAGTTCACGGATCTGGGCCTGCAAATGCTGTTGACGTTCTGGATTCCCGACATCAAGGAGGGCAGATACGGCCCGCATAGCGATGTAATGTTCTGGGTTCTGGAAGCATTCCGGCAGCATGGCATTGTGATTCCCTCCACCCAGGCCTCCTCCATGGCTCCGCCGCCGGTTATACCGTAGTTTTTACCGTGCCGTCCGCAGATAAGGTGCAATAAACGCCCGGGCGGCTTCCTCGCGCCACTTCACGGGACCGTCCGCGCGCGCCACTTCCTCTCCGCCCGCGTTCAGAAAGATCGTGGCCGGCAGCGCGTGCACGTGCAACAGGCGCATGGCCTCATTGTTAGAGTCAATATTCAGCGTCAGGTTGCGAATACCGCGATCCTTAAAAAACTGCGCTGCGGTATCCATATCGTCGCCGTCCATGGAAAGCGCGATCACCCGCACCCCCTTTCCCTTCCACTCGTCCGCCATGGCGTCCAGCACCGGCAGTTCTTTCAGGCACGGAATGCACCAGCTGGCCCAGAAATGCAGAACGGTCAGCGCGCTCCCATCCGGCTCCAGCCGTTGAGCGCGGCCGCTCTCATCCGCATAGGCGATGACAAGCGGCGCCTGGCCGGCTTCCCGCACGATCGACATGGCGCCCGCCCCTGCCGGGCCCAGTACTGCCACGAGGCTTGCAATTACCCCTAAAAACCGTTTACGTACCGCCATGACATCCTCAAAGAAAAATCATCCGGGCAATCCCATGTGGGGAGGCCAATATGCGCACCCCCCGGCAGAGATCATGACGGAGATTAACGCATCCATCGACGTGGATAAAGCGCTTTACGCCCAGGACCTCGCCGGTTCCATCGCACATGCGCAGATGCTGGCGGCGCAAGGCATTATCACCCGGGCGGATGCGGACGCCATCACGCGCGGCTGCGAGCAGATTCGCCGTGAAATCGAAGACGGCGCCTTCATTTTCACCCCTGCCCTGGAAGATATCCACATGCACGTGGAATCGCGGCTGAAAGAGCTTATCGGCGAGGCGGCGGGGCGCCTGCACACCGCCCGCTCCCGCAACGACCAGGTAGCGCTGGATTTGCGGCTTTACGTGCGCGATGCCATGGACGCCGCCGATGCCGCGCTGCATGGGCTGCAACGGGCGCTGGCGCGCCGCGCCGAGGAGCATGCGGGTGCGCTGATGCCCGGCTTCACCCATCTGCAATCGGCCCAGCCGGTGACGCTCGGCCATCATCTGCTGGCGTATGTGGAAATGCTGGCGCGCGACCGTGGAAGATTCGCCGATGCGCACGCCCGCCTGAACGAATCACCTTTAGGCGCGGCGGCGCTTGCCGGAACCTCCTTTCCCATTGACCGCGAAGCGACGGCCTCGGCGCTGGGGTTCACGCAGCCGATGGCCAATTCCCTGGACGCCGTTTCCAGCCGCGATTTCGCGTTGGAATTTCTGAGCGCCGCCGCCGTCTGCGCCACGCATCTTTCCCGGCTGGCGGAGGAATTCGTGCTGTGGAGCAGCAGCGCCTTCGGCTTCATCCGTTTCTCCGACGGTTTTTCCACCGGCAGCTCCATCATGCCGCAAAAACGCAACCCGGATGCCGCGGAGCTGGTGCGCGGAAAAACCGGGCGCATGTTCGGCAATCTGATCGCCTTGCTCACCGTAATGAAAGGGCTGCCGCTGGCGTATAATAAAGACATGCAGGAGGACAAGGAGCCGGTGCTGGACAGCGCGCGCACGCTGCTGCTGGCGCTTGGCGCGATGACCGGCATGGCGGAGGATTTCTCCGCGCAGACCGAGACGATGGAGCAGGCCGCCGCTTCGGCCTATGCCACCGCCACGGATCTTGCTGACTGGCTGGTGCGGGAGCTTAAAATGCCGTTCCGCGAGGCGCATCACATCACCGCGCGCATTGTGAAGCTCGCCTCCGGGCAGGGACTCGGCCTGCACGCGCTGCCTCTGGAAGCCATGCAATCGGTTGAACCGCGCATAACCGAAGCAGTGTTCGGCGTGCTGGATGCACGCAAATCCGCAGAAAGTAAAACCAGCTTCGGCGGCACCGCGCCGGCACAGGTGCGGGCGCAGGCCAGGGCATGGCGGGAGAAACTCGCATGAAAAAGCTGCTGCCCTTGGCGGTGCTCCTGTTGCTGCCGCTCTGCGCCTGCGGGCATAAGGGTTCGCTGAAAACGCCTTCTCAGATCGCCGCGGACGAGGCGAAAAAAGAGCATGACCGGCAGAAGGCGCTGGAGAAAGATACGCAGGATAATGCCGCGCCCGCCGATCAGCAGCCTTAACCGTCATGGACCATTTTTCCTATAAC
>JAFATP010000160.1 GCA_019243895.1 Alphaproteobacteria bacterium | reverse complement strand
TGTTGCCGCTGAGCGGCAAATATCCCTGGCTGCCTACGCCGCGGCTGACGGCGATGCGCAGCAAGCCGGATTCCGCACCGTTGCGCGCCAGCAGCTCGGTGCAGATGCCAAGCAGCGGCGCGGTGTTAAAAGAGATGCGCAAAGCGGCCAGCCCCGCTTCCAGCCGCTGCATGTGAAACGCCCATTGATAAGGCTCGCCGCGGCGAAGCGCAATGGTCTCGAACACGCCGTCGCCGAAGCGGAAGCCGCGGTCCTGTACCGAAACCGATGCTTCGCCGGCGGGCACGAAACGGTCATTCAGGTAGACAAGCATATCGCCAGCAGTAATATTTACGCCTCATTAACGCAATCGGAATGGATGGAACAGGTCATTCTCGGCTTGGGCAGCAATGTCGGCGACCGCGCGGCGCACCTGGCCGCGGCGGCGGGCAAATTGCGGGCGCAGGTGAAGGAGATGCGCTTGTCATCGCTGCATGAAACACCGGCGCTATTGCCGCAAGCGGCGCCGGAAGCGTGGAACGTGCCGTATCTGAACCAGGCGCTGGCGGGGCGCACGGCGCTTCCGCCGCGGGCGCTGCTGCAATTCGTCAAAGCGGTGGAAGCAATGCTGGGACGGCAGGAGCGGGGGCGCTGGGGGCCGCGCGAAATCGATATCGATATCCTGGCGTATGGCGGCGAGGTGATCGCGGAGCCGGATCTGCGCATTCCCCACGCCGATCTGCTGACGCGCGCCTTCGCCCTGAAGCCGCTGGCGGAGGTGGCGCCGCACTGGATATACCCCGAGGGGGTGTATGCCGGAAAGACGGCGGCGCAACTGGTGACGGAGCTGAAATTGTGAACACGCGGCTGGTGAGCATTCTGAATCTGACGCCGGATTCTTTCTCCGACGGCGGCGCGCATGGCGATACGGCAGCGGCGATTGCGGCGCTGGGGGCGATGGCGGAGGCGGGGGCGGCGGCAGTGGATGTGGGCGCGGAATCGACGCGCCCCGGCGCTTCACCCGTTTCCCCGGACGAAGAGTGGATGCGGCTGGAACCGTTTTTCCTGAACGTGTGGCCGCGCTTTCGCGGCACCGGATTGCGTTTAAGCGTGGATACGCGCCATCCCCCCACCGCCGCGCGGGCGCTGGATTGCGGGGCGGATTGGCTGAACGACGTTTCGGGCTTCGCTTGCGACGGCATGGCGGAGGCCGTGGCAAAGAGCGATGCGACGCTGGTGGTGATGCATTCGTTGACGGTTCCCGCCGATCCGGCGGTCACCCTGCCGCAAGGCGAGGACGTTATCGGCGTGCTGCTGCGGTTCGCACGGGCGCGCCTGCATACCCTGGCGGGGTATGGAATCGATCCTTCCCGCGTCATCTTCGACCCGGGCATTGGCTTCGGCAAAACCGCCGCGCAATCCCTGGAGATCATCCGCCGCATGGCGGAGCTGAAACCGCTGGGAGTGAAGCTGCTGGTGGGCCATTCCCGCAAATCGTTCTTACGACAATTCGGAGACAGGGAGGCGGCCACGCTGACGGTTTCGTATTTCCTGGCGCAGGCGGGGATCGACTACCTGCGCGTGCATGACGTCCCTGCCCATGCCGCGATGTTGAGGGCGCAGGACGCTCTCGCATGAGCCGCCTGGATGCATTGCTGGCGGCGCTTTACCACCCCGATTTGCGAACCATCGAGCCGGGCCTGGAGCGCATGGTGAAATTTCTGGAGGCGCTGGGCGATCCTCACGCCCGTCTGCCGCCGGTGATCCACATCGCCGGCACTAACGGCAAGGGATCGCTGCTGGCGTATCTGCGCAGCGTTTTCGCGCAGGCGGGGCTGCGCGCCCATGCCTATACCTCGCCGCATCTGCTGCGCTTCAACGAGCGCATTGTGCTCGGCGGGAAGGAGATCGGCGACGATGCGCTGACGGGATATCTGGAGCCCGTGCTGGCGCTGGCGTGGAAAGTTCCCGTCACCTTCTTCGAAGCGACGACGGCGGCCGCCTTTTCCGCCTTTGCGGAGCATCCCGCCGATGTGCTGCTGCTGGAGGTTGGCATGGGCGGCAGGCTGGACGCCACTAACGT